>DDLZ01000121.1 GCA_002340405.1 Bacteroidales bacterium UBA2559 | reverse complement strand
GAGCAGCATCGGGAGTAGCTTCAGGAGCAGCATCGGAAGCAGCTTTAGCGGAAGCAGATTCGAGAGCAACTTCAGCAGGAGCTTCGGCGGGAGCTTCGGCAGCAGCCTTAGCGGGAGCCTCAGCAGCAGCCTTGGAAGCGGCCTTGGATGCAACTTCAGTAGCGGGAGCAACTTTCTCAGCAGCAGACTTACGTGAAGAACGGCGGGTTCTGGTAGCCNNCTTCTTAACGGTCTTTGCCATATTCTCATTGTAATCAACGAACTCGATGAATGCCATTTCAGCAGCGTCGCTCTTACGGATACCCAGCTTGATTATGCGCAAATAACCTCCGGGACGGTCAGCTATCTTCTGAGAAACCTCCTTGAAGAGTTCAGTGACAGCCGCTTTATTTTGGAGATAGCTGAATACCACACGACGTGAATGCGTATCATCCTTCTTGGCACGGTTAATAATAGGTTCTGCATATACGCGCAGTGCCTTAGCCTTGGCCAAAGTGGTCTCTATTCTCTTGTGCATGATAAGAGAAACGGTCATGTTGGCCAGCATCGAATTCCTGTGAGCGGTTTTACGGCTCAAGTGTCTGAATTTCTTATTATGTCTCATTGTTAATCTTTATCTAATTTATACCTTGAAATATCGGTTCCGAACGATAAGTTCAAACCTTCAAGTAGATCTTCAAGCTCAGCAAGAGACTTCTTTCCGAAGTTACGGAACTTGAGCAGATCCGTCTTGTTGTACTGTACCAAATCACCCAGTGTATCAACATCGGCAGCCTTAAGACAATTAAGAGCCCGTACTGACAGATTGATGTCAGACAACTTTGTGTTGAGTAACTGACGCATGTGCAGCACCTCCTCATCGAACTCTTCATCACCGTCGATATCGACATTCTCTATGGTAATCTTTTCGTCCGAGAATAACATAAAGTGATATATAAGAATCTTTGCTGCCTCCATAAGAGCATCCTTCGGATGAATAGACCCGTCGGTAGTGATCTCAAGGACAAGTTTGTCATAGTCGGTCTTCTGTTCGACACGGAAAGGTTCTACAACATACTTGACATTGCGGATAGGAGTGTAAATGGAATCAATGGCTATGGTTCTCACGTCAGTACAAAAGACCTTGTTCTCTTCTGCAGGTATATAACCACGGCCCTTATTGATCGATATCTCAATCTGCATTGTCGCTTTCGGATCAAGACGGCAAATTACCAACTCAGGATTTAACACTTCAAATCCATTCAAATACTTTCCAAAATCACCGGCCTTAAACTCCTTGGTATTCTCAACCTTGATAGTGACCTTTTCACTCTCATACTCTTCTACTATTCTCTTGAAACGTATTTGTTTCAAGTTGAGGATTATATTGGTAACATCCTCTCTTACGCCGGGAATACTGGCGAATTCGTGTTCAACGCCCTCAATCTTGATGGTGTTTATGGCAAAGCCCTCAAGAGTGGAGAGAAGAATACGACGAAGAGCGTTTCCAATGGTGATTCCATAACCGGGTTCCAAAGGACGGAATTCAAATTTTCCGAACTTGGAATCGGCTTCCACCATTATAACCTTATCAGGTTTTTGAAATGCTAATATTGCCATTTACCTTCTATTTTTTATTTCGAATACAATTCAACAATCAACTGTTCTTTGATGTTCTCAGGAATATCCTCTCTCTCGGGTTTATGAAGATACTTGCCGGCCTTAGCCTGCTCATCCCACTCGAACCAAGGATATTTTGCATGGTTATAACCTGCCAATGTGTCTGCGACAATCTCAAGAGACTTGGATCTTTCACGCAGTCCTACTGTCTGACCGGGTTTAACCTGATAAGAGGGTATATCGAGTACTTTACCGTCAACAACAATGTGTCTGTGGTTTACCAATTGACGTGCAGCCGCACGTGTGGGGGCAAATCCAAGACGATAAACGATATTGTCCAGACGAGACTCCAAAGCCTGAAGGAGGTTAACACCTGTAATGCCGCTTTCACGCAAGGCATTTTCAAACATTATACGGAACTGTTTTTCAAGAACACCGTATGTGTACTTTGCCTTCTGCTTCTCAGCAAGCATAAGGCCATACTCGGATGTTTTACGCCGACGACTGTTACCATGCTGACCGGGACCATATTTCCTCTTTTCAAAATTCTTATCCGGTCCATATATTGCTTCGCCAAACTTACGGGCGATACGGGTTTTAGGTCCAGTATATCTTGCCATAATCTTTTCGTTTTAAATAAATTATACTCTTCTTCTCTTCGGCGGACGGCAACCGTTATGCGGCAGCGGAGTCACGTCAACGATCTCTACAACTTCAATACCTGCACCATGAACGGCACGGATAGCCGATTCACGACCATTACCCGGACCCTTAACATATACCTTGACCTTTCTCAGACCAAGATCAAAAGCTATCTTAGAACAATCCTCCGCTGCCATCTGGGCTGCATAAGGAGTATTCTTTTTGGAACCACGGAATCCCATCTTGCCTGCCGATGACCATGATATTACCTGACCCTCGCTATTTGCAAGAGTAACAATAATGTTGTTGAAGGATGAATGTATGTGCAACTGTCCCATTGCGTCCACCTTCACATTTCTCTTCTTAGCTGCAACTGATTTCTTTGCCATAGTTCAATTATTTAGTAGCTTTTTTCTTGTTAGCAACAGTCTTCTTACGACCCTTACGTGTACGGGCGTTAGTCTTTGTGCTCTGGCCACGTACGGGAAGGCCGATACGATGACGGATACCACGATAACAACCGATATCCATCAGTCGCTTGATGTTCAGCTGAACCTCACTACGGAGGTCGCCCTCTACCTTATACTCTGCACCAATAACTTCACGGATACGGGCTGCCATATCATCAGTCCAATCCTTGACCTTGATGTCTTTATCTACACCAGCTTTTTCCAAAATCTTGTTTGAGCTGCTGCGACCTATACCAAAAATGTAGGTTAATGCGATTTCACCCCTTTTATTCTGCGGGATGTCAACTCCAGCGATTCTTATTGCCATATATTAATTTGTTTATTTACTCTGTTATCCCTGACGTAATTTCATCTTGGGATTCTTCTTGTTAATTAAATACAGACGTCCCTTACGACGGACAATTTTGCAGTCGGCTGAACGTTTTTTCAATGAAGTTCTAACTTTCATATTCTTATGTTTTATTTATACCTGAATACTATCCTTCCCTTAGTCAGGTCATAAGGAGACATCTCCACCTTGACTTTGTCACCCGGAAGGATCCTGATAAAATGCATTCTCATCTTACCGCATATATGACCGGTAATCTCATGTCCATTCTCCAGTCTTATTCGAAACATTGCGTTTGACAACGCCTCGACAATAGTTCCGTCTTGTTCAATTGCAGATTGTTTTGCCATATTAAAATTCTTTATTTCCTAAAACTTCAGCGATATAATCAAATGATGAGAGGATCTCAGCCTTACCGTTACACACGGCAACAGTATGCTCAAAATGGGCCGCCGGCTTATGGTCACGAGTACGGACACTCCAACCGTCATCCTCCATGTAGATCTTTCTGTCACCAAGAGTGATCATGGGCTCAATAGCCAAGCACATGCCTTTTTTAAGCATTGTACCATAACCGCGCCTCCCATAATTGGGAACACAAGGATCCTCATGCATCTCGCGGCCTATGCCGTGTCCGACAAATTCGCGGACAACGCCATATCCGTAACTTTCACAATGAGTCTGTATGGCATAACCTATGTCACCAATACGTTTGCCTGTCACAGCCTGCTCAATCCCAATATAGAGAGACTCTTTCGTCACCTTGAGCAGTTGACTCACCTCAGGTGAAATCTCACCTACAGCAAAAGTGTAGGCTGAATCACCATTGTAACCGTTGAGAAGTACGCCACAGTCAACCGAAACAATATCGCCCTCCTTAAGAGGCTCATCATTCGGAATACCATGTACAACCATTTCATTGACCGATGTACAGAGAGTTGCCGGAAAAGGAACGTTATTCTGGTTAGGATAGCCCTTAAAAGTGGGTTTTCCACCATTATCAAGAATAAATTCCTCAGCGACACGCGTCAGCTCATTGGTGGTCACGCCGGGCTTGATAAGCTTGGCGACTTCACCAAGAGTCTTGCCGACAAGCCGGTTGGCCGCCCGCATCAACGCAATCTCCTCTTCAGTCTTAAGAAATATCATTTCAATATTATTACACTCATACTCCTGCACGTCCCTTTATACGACCGGTCTTGAGAAGACCGTCATAGTGACGCATCAGAAGATGACTTTCAACCTGTTGTAGCGTGTCAAGCACGACACCGATAAGAATAATGAGCGATGTCCCGCCAAAGAACTGTGCAAAAGCCTGGTTCACACCGAACAGACGGGCAAAAGCAGGCATAACAGCCACCATGGTTAGGAACAGGGCTCCCGGCCAAGTAATACGCGACATTACAGTATCAATATAATCGGCTGTCGGTTTACCGGGTTTAACACCGGGAATAAAACCGTTGTTGCGTTTCAAATCGTCAGCCATCTGCTGCGGATTGACCGTAACAGCTGTATAGAAGATGGTAAACGCAATGATCAATACTGCATAAATAAGATTGTAAACCCATCCGTCAGTATCAATAAGTTTCATTGCAAAACCTGTCGGTTCACTCGTACCGATGAAAGCGATAGGAATGAACATAACTGCCTGAGCGAAGATAATGGGCATTACATTAGCAGCATTTACCTTCAAAGGAATATATTGACGAGCACCGCCTATCTGTCTGCCGCCCTCTATACGTCTTGCATACTGTACGGGGATCTTACGTACACCCTGTACGAGCATAATCGTAGCGGCTGTAACCAAAAGAAGCGCTATTATCTCGAAGAGGAACATGATCAGACCGCCACCTGCCGCGCCTGCCATACGGGAGGTAAGCTCCTGCATGAAAGCAGACGGAAAACGGGCTATGATACCGATCATTATAATGAATGAAACACCATTACCGATACCTTTGTCGGTGATACGCTCTCCAAGCCATAGGATAAACGAGCTACCTGCTGCAAGGATAACGGTTGACATCATCATATAGACTGACCAGGATATCGGAGGCTCAAATCCGGGAATCTGGTGTCTAAGGTTAAACAGATAAGATGGTCCCTGTATGGCCAATATAACCAAAGTAAGATAGCGAGTGTACTGATTAATCTTCATCCGACCGCTTTCGCCCTCCTTCTGAAGCTTCTGGAAACTCGGTACAGCAATAGTAAGAAGCTGTAAAACGATAGAAGCCGAGATATAGGGCATTATACCCAATGCAAAAATGGACGCATTGGAGAAAGCACCTCCTGAAAACATGTCAAGCAACTGCAGAAGACCGGAACTGGTCTGTCTGCGCAGGTTAATCAGCATACTGGCATCAATTCCGGGAAGCAGAATATGGGATCCTAAACGATACACTGCTATAAAGAGCACCGTGGTAAGAATCCTTTTCCTGAGATCCTCAATCTTCGAGATGTTCTTCAAGGTCTCCCAGTTCTTTATAACCACGTAGGCGACCAGAACGACAACCGCAAAGATTATGATATATGTCAGTAAGTTTATATTTGAATCCATTTAAATCAAATTTTGATAGCGGTTCCACCTAAAGCTTCAATGGCTGCGACTGCACTCTTCGAAAATGCATTAGCTTCGACATCGATCTTCTTTGTAAGTTTGCCGTTGCCAAGAATCTTGACAAGCTGCTTTGAAGAGACAAAGCCTGCTGCAACAAGATCATCCAGGGAGACCTTTTCAAGGTTCTTCTTATCGGCCAAAGCCTGAATGGTATCCAGATTGATAGCCTTATACTCGACATGATTGATGTTCTTGAAGCCAAACTTCGGGACAAGACGCTGAAGAGGCATCTGGCCACCTTCAAAGCCAACTTTCTTTGAATAACCGGAGCGAGACTTAGCACCCTTGTGACCTCGTGTTGACGTACCGCCCATACCCGAGCCGGGACCACGACCTATCCTCTTTGAGGAATGGGTGGAGCCTTTCGCCGGTTTCAATCTATTTAATTTCATAACTTTCTATTTAAAAATTAATCGATTACAGTTACCAAATGGTTTACCTTATTGATCATACCTCTTACAGCAGGATTGTCCACAAGTTCAACAACCTTGTTGAGCTTACGAAGTCCCAGTGCATCAAGAGTTCTGCACTGATCCTTGGGAGCACCAATGCGACTCTTTGTCTGTTTGATCTTAATCATTTTGATCTTAGTCTTTGCCATATCAATAACCTCCTTATCCGTTAAAAACCTTACTTATACTGATACCACGGTTCTGGGCAACAGTTCTGGCATCACGCATCTCGGTGAGAGCCTTCAATGTAGCCTTAACCAGGTTGTGGGGGTTAGATGAACCTTTTGACTTGGCCAGAACATCAGTAATTCCCACGCTTTCAAGCACGGCACGCATAGCACCACCGGCTACAACACCGGTACCCGGAGCTGCCGGCTTCATGAATATCTCGGCACCACCGTAACGGGCTGTCTGCTCATGTGGAATAGTACCCTTAAGAACGGGAACACGGATGAGTTCTTTTTTCGCTGCCTCAACGCCTTTAGCAATAGCAGCGGTAACTTCACTGGCCTTACCCAGACCTATACCGATAATACCGTTTCCATCACCAACAACTACTATGGCGGCAAATCTGAATGTGCGACCACCTTTTGTAACTTTAGTTACGCGATTGATTGCAACGAGCCTGTCTTTCAGCTCAACATCATTTGTGACCTTAACTCTATTAATCATAGTAATCGTAGTTTAAAAATTTAGACCGCTTTTACGTGCGGCATCGGCCAATTCCTTAACTCTGCCGTGATAGAGGAATCCGTTACGGTCAAAAACCACCGTAGTGATACCTGCCTCCTTGGCATTCTGTGCAATAAGCTCACCTACCTTGGCCGCTTGCTCCTTACCCGGCATCTTTTCCATACCAAGCGAAGAAGCTGCTGCAATAGTCTTCCCGTTCAAATCATCTATAAGTTGAACGTAAATCTGCTTGTTACTTCTGTAAACGCTCATACGCGGACGCTCGGTTGTGCCCGAAATCTTATTGCGTACGCGAAACTTAATCTTATTTCGTCTTTCTATTTTTGCTGACATAATCTTACATGTTTAAATGTTTTACTTGGCAGCGGCTGACTTACCCGACTTGCGACGGAGTACTTCACCCACAAACTTAATACCTTTACCCTTGTAAGGTTCAGGCTTACGGAAAGAACGAATCTTGGCACACACCTGACCCAGAAGCTGTTTATCACAGGATTCCAAGGTTATGAGCGGGTTCTTGTTTCTCTCGGATTTTGTCTCAACCTTGATCTCCGGAGGGAGGATCATTACGATTGAGTGAGAATGCAGAAGTTCGAAAGTAAGCACGTTACCCTGGTTTGAAACGCGGTAACCGACACCTACAATCTCAAGTTCTTTTTTATAACCTTCAGAGACACCTACAACCATGTTGTTAACCAAAGCACGATAAAGGCCATGAAAAGCATGACGCTGCTTAGGATTATCCTGAAGAAGTTCGGGGTTCTCTTCAAATGAGATAACTCCGTTCTCTATTGATACTTTTATAGAAGGATCAATGCTCTGTGACAGTGAGCCTTTGGGGCCCTTTACTGCAACTACACCATCCTGGAAAGTAACTGTAACACCTGCAGGAATATGAATAGGTAATTTTCCGATTCTTGACATAGTATCTCTCCTTCCATTAATAAACATAACAAAGCACCTCGCCGCCTATCTTATGCTTCGAAGCCTCTTTGTCTGTCATAACACCTTTTGATGTGGATATTATTGCAATACCCAAACCATTGATCACTCTCGGCATATCACGGTATCCTGTGTACTTACGCAAACCGGGAGAAGATATTCTCTCCAGTTTCCTGATTGCGTTGCACTTATTCACAGGGTCATATTTCAGGGCTATTTTAATAGTACCCTGAGGCCCATCCTCCATGAAATTGTAGTTTAGGATGTAACCCTTCTCAAAAAGGATCTTGGTGATCTCTTTCTTGAGATTTGAGGCGGGTATCTCTACCACCTTGTGCTTTGCCATTATGGCATTGCGCAGCCTCGTCAGATAATCTGCAATAGGATCTGTCATAAAAATGTTTTTAAATTGATCAGGACTTCCCTGACAATATTTAATTAATACTCACTAGTCTTGTTGACGGTTACCAGCTGGCCTTACGTACACCGGGAATCAAACCCTGAGACGCCATCTCACGGAACTGGATCCTGGAAAGACCGAACATGCGCATGTAACCTTTGGGACGACCGGTCAGTTTGCAACGGTTGTGCTGACGGATAGGATTAGCATTATAGGGAATATCCTGTAACTTCCGGGCAGCCTCATAGGCAGCCTCGGGGTCTCCCTTACGTACTATTTCCTTAAGAGCAGCACGCTTGTTAGCATACTTGGCAGCCATCTTGGCACGCTTAATCTCACGGGCCTTCATTGATTCTTTTGCCATATGTTCTTATTTCTTATTATTCTTAAACACTTAATTCTTAAACGGCATACCAAATTCCTTAAGCAGAGCATAACCCTCTTCATCGGTCTTAGCCGATGTTACAAAAGTTATGTTCATACCCAAAATGTGCGATATGCTGTCGATGTTGATTTCCGGGAAGATAATCTGCTCCTGGATACCCAGCGAATAGTTACCCATTCCATCGAATCTACTATCAACACCTTTAAAGTCGCGGATACGGGGCAGAGCCACACGGATCAGTCTCTCAAGGAATTCGTACATGCGATCACCGCGTAGTGTCACCATTACGCCGATGGGCATTTTCTTACGAAGCTTGAAATTAGAGATATCCTTCTTTGATACCGTAGCCACAGCTCTTTGACCTGTAATAGTGGTCAATTCCGTAATTGCGGTATCTATCGTCTTTTTGTCGGCAATGGCGAGTTTGCCAAGCCCCTGATTTATAACTATCTTCTTTAGTACAGGAACCTGCATTGAAGATGTATAGTGGAACTTCTCCATTAACGCCGGAGCTATACGCTCGACATACTCTTTCTTAAGATTTGCAGTAGTAGTGCTCATTACTTAATCTCCTCTCCTGATTTCTTGGAATAACGTACTGTCTTGCCCTCAGAATTTTTCCTGCGTCCAATACGGGTGGGCGCCCCACTCTTTGGATCAATTGGATTGAGGTTCGAAATATGTATAGGCGCCTCCTGCTTGATAATACCACCCTGAGGATATTTGGCGCTTGGTTTCGTATGTTTCGAGATAAAATTCACACCCTCAACAATAGCTCTCTGTTCCTTAACGAACACCTTCAGGATTCTGCCGGTCTTACCTTTATCTTCACCTGAATTGACAAAGACTATGTCGTTCTTTTTAACATGTAATTTACTCATCACTCTTTACTTTTTGATATTAAAGTACTTCAGGAGCCAATGAAACCACCTTCATATTCACGGCACGCAACTCACGGGCCACAGGACCAAAAATACGGCTTCCCTTGATTTCGCCTGTATTGGCCAGCAGCACACAAGCATTGTCATCAAAACGGATATAAGAACCGTCGGCACGACGAATCTCCTTCTTAGTACGGACCACCAAAGCCTTAGATACGTTACCTTTCTTAATATCACTTGAAGGGATAACACTCTTCACGGTTACTATGATAGTATCACCAACTGAAGCGTATCGCTTTCTTGTTCCACCAAGTACACGGATGCAGAGGCACTCTTTAGCGCCACTGTTGTCACAAACTGTGAGCATGGATTCTGACTGTATCATGATTACTTAGCCTTTTCAACAATTTCCTTTAATCTCCATCTCTTAGTTTTGCTCAGAGGACGAGTCTCCATAATACGGACAGTATCACCTATTCCACATTCGTTTTTCTCGTCATGAACATGGTACTTCTTCGTCTTCCTGACGAACTTACCATAAATAGGGTGTTTCTCCTTAAAGACCGACATGACCACGATAGTCTTATCCATCTTATCGCTTACCACAACACCCAGGCGTTCTTTACGCAAATTTCTATCATTCATAGAACCTATTCTTTATTTATTAAGTTCCCTCTTTCTCAACTCAGTCTTCATCCTTGCAATATCCCTGCGAAGCTTGGTAATTTGCGAAGGATTCTCCAGCGGAGAAATGGCATGGTTCAAACCCATCATCTTATATCTTACCGATTCAGTCTCTATACGCTCAATCAGTTCCGGAGTTGATAACCCTCTAATTTCCGAATTCTTCATAATGACAAGGTCTGATTAGTTTTCATTCTTAAAATCATAGTCACGTCTTACTACCAGCTTGGTCGTAACGGGAAGTTTCTGAGCGGCCAAACGGAGAGCCTCCTTAGCAACCGCAAAAGGAACACCGTCAGCCTCGATGATTATACGACCGGGAGTAATGGGAAAGACGTAACCTTCAACATCACCCTTACCTTTACCCATACGTACGTCCAAAGGTTTCTTTGTGATAGGTTTGTCCGGAAATATTCTGATCCATATCTGCCCTTGACGCTGCATGTAACGTGTTACCGCAATACGGGCAGCCTCAATCTGCCTGCTGTTGATCCAACAGGTTTCCAGACTCTTTATTCCGAATGAGCCGTAAGCAAGCCGGTTGCCACGCATGGCATTACCTTTGCAACGACCTTTCTGCATTCTTCTGTATTTTGTCCTCTTAGGCTGTAACATAATTCAAGTATTACTGTTTCATTTGACAAATTGCAATCAACGATTGCTTCTATTTCTCCTCCTGAATTTGCCTCCGCGCTCACCGCCACGACCTGCATCTCTTGTCTGTGTAAAATCGGGTGAGAGATCTTTCTTACCATAAACCTCTCCACGGCAAATCCACACCTTGATTCCGTGAACACCAACCTTAGTCATAGCATCAACCTGACAGTAGTCAATGTCTGCGCGGAAAGTGTGCAAAGGAGTACGACCCTCCTTATACATCTCCGAACGAGCAATTTCAGCACCGTTAAGACGACCTGATATCTGTACCTTGATACCTTCGGCGCCCATTCTCATGGTGTTTGCAATTGCCATCTTGATGGCGCGACGGTATGCAATATTACCTTCTATCTGACGTGCTATGTTGTTTGCAACAATAACAGCATCCAGTTCGGGTTTCTTCACTTCAAAAATGTTGATCTGAATCTCCTTATCGGTGATCTTCTTCAACTCCTCCTTAAGCTTATCAACCTCTGAGCCACTCTTGCCTATGATCAGACCCGGACGAGCCGTGCATACGGTAATGGTGACGAGCTTGAGTGTACGCTCAATGACAACACGGGAGATACTGGCCTTTGCCAGGCGGGCATTCAGATATTTGCGGATTTCATTGTCTTCGAAAAGACGTTCGTCATACTTACCGAACCAACTGGAATCCCAACCTCTGATAATTCCCAAACGGTTACTGATCGGATTAACTTTCTGTCCCATTACTTACTCCTTATTGTCATTATTATTCGTTGCCTCATTCTTGGTATCCACATAAAGAGAGACGTGATTTGAACGTTTACGGATACGATGTCCTCTGCCCTGCGGGGCGGGTCTCAATCTCTTCAGGGTAACACCTTCATCAACGTAAACCTTGGTCACGAAAAGTTCGCCCTCCTCGGCCTTACGTTCATTCTTCTGCTCCCAATTGGCAATAGCGGAACGAAGCACCTTTTCTACATCCTTCGAAGCAGCCTTATTTGAATAACGCAATACACCAAGCGCACGATTGACCTCCATACCTCTTATCATATCAACAACAAGACGCATCTTGCGGGGTGATGAAGGAATATCATTCAGTCTGGCAAAGTATTGGGTCTTCTTAGCCTCTTTTATCCTGTCGGCTGCCAAATGTTTTCTATTTCCCATTATCTTTATTCTATTTCATTCAAATAAACATGAAGTTTACTTCCTGTTGCCTGCATGGCTGCGGAAAGTGCGGGTGGGTGCAAACTCACCGAGTTTGTGACCTACCATGTTTTCCGTGATATAAACAGGGATAAACTTATTACCATTATGAACTGCGATGGTATGGCCCACGAAATCAGGGGATATCATCGATGCTCTAGCCCAAGTCTTCACAACAACTTTCTTGCCGCTTTCGTTCATGGCAAGCACCTTATCCTCGAGCTTCTTATAAATATACGGACCTTTTTTTAGTGAACGTGTCATTTTGTACTTAGGTTAAATGTTACTTCTTTTTAGCTCTCTCGATGATATACTTCGATGAACTCTTCTTGGGATGTCTGGTCTTGAGACCCTTTGAATACAAGCCCTTACGTGAACGCGGATGTCCACCGGAAGCGCGGCCTTCACCGCCGCCCATCGGATGATCGTGCGGGTTCATAGCCACGCCGCGAGTACGGGGACGCCGTCCCAGCCAACGTGAACGACCGGCCTTACCGGACTGTTCCAGAGCATGGTCTGAATTACCTACACTGCCTACAGTAGCCTTACAGGTTCCAAGTATTCTGCGAATTTCACCTGAAGGAAGTTTGATAACACAATAGTTGCCTTCCTTAGAGGTCAATTGAGCAAAATTTCCGGCTGAACGGACAAGAGCAGCGCCCTGACCCGGACGCAATTCGATATTATGAATCACGGTGCCGATAGGCATATCCTTAAGATAGAGTGCATTACCGATTTCAGGAGCAGCATTTTCGCCTGACATCAGAACAGCGCCTACCTGAAGACCGTTAGGTGCTAAAATATATCTCTTCTCGCCGTCTGCATAAAACAACAGAGCAATACGCGCCGAACGGTTCGGATCGTATTCAATTGTCTTTACAGTTGCCGGAACCCCATCTTTATTTCTCTTGAAATCAATAAAACGGTATCTTCTCTTATGACCGCCGCCTACATAACGGACAGTCATCCTGCCGTCTCTGTTGCGACCGCCGGTTGCGAGTTTTCCGCATACAAGAGATTTTTCTGGTACCGATGCAGTAATCTCTTCAAAAGTACCAATAATCTTGTGTCTTTGACCCGGGGTTGTGGGTTTTAATTTACGTACTGCCATCTCTTATCAAATGTTGCTGTAAAAATCAATCGTATCACCCTCCTTAAGAGTTACAACTACCTTCTTAAAGGCAGGCTTCTGACCCTTTGTGAGTCCTCTGCGGGTGTAACGTGACATGGTTTTACCTTTATATGAAGCTGTGTTGACATCAACAACAGTGACATTA
The DNA here is from genome assembly GCA_002340405.1 of Bacteroidales bacterium UBA2559. Lineage (GTDB taxonomy): Bacteria > Bacteroidota > Bacteroidia > Bacteroidales > Bacteroidaceae > Colenecus. Next base: position 5,642 of record DDLZ01000121.1, on the reverse strand, counting down.
TACAGCTTTTCTATCTCCTTCTTAATCTCCAGTTTATTGGCCTCGGGACGTACCACGAAACCAAACCTGTTGGGGAATTTCTCCGTAATGGAGTTCATCTTCTCCGTAACAAGCGGTTTTAATATATATTTCATGATCAAGCCTCCTTTTTATCTAAAATACTATTGATAACCTCAATTGCGCCCTCAGTCACAACAAGAGCGTCGGCATTCAGAATACTATACGTATTTATTGAAGAGGCGTTGACAATCTTAGTGCCCTGCAGATTATGAGCCGACAAAGATACCACTTTATTGCTCTCGGGCAGGACAAACAGAGATTTTTTATCACAAACTTTAAGATTATTTAAGACTTCTACGAACTTCTTGGTCTTTGGAACCTCAAAAGTGAAATCTTCAATAACAATAAGAGCATTCTCTTTAACCTTATATGAAAGAGCCGACTTACGTGCAAGCTGTTTCTCCTTCTTATTTACCTTGAAGCTGTAGTCACGAGGCCTGGGACCGAATGCGCGGCCACCACCAACCAAAATCGGTGACTTGATACTGCCGCGACGGGCACCGCCGCTACCTTTCTGACGACCCAACTTTTTAGTTGAGCCACTGACCTCACCTCTCTCTTTTGTCTTGTGCGTACCCTGACGCTTGTTGGCCATGAACTGCTTCACATCCAGGTAAATGGCGTGATCATTGGGCTTAATGCCAAAAACAGCATCGTTCAGGATTACCTTTCTGCCGGTATCCTCACCTTTTATATTTAATACACTAAGTTCCATTACCTGTAAATTGAGACGATTGAACCATTATAACCCGGAACCGAACCCTTAACAAGAAGGAGATTGTGCTCCGGAATAATCTTAAGAACCTGCAGGTTCTGGATAGTAACCTGCTCGCTACCCATATGGCCGGCCATGCGCATACCTTTGAACACCTTTGCGGGAGTTGAGCATGCACCTATAGCGCCGGGCTTGCGTGCACGGTTATGCTGACCATGGCTCTGCTGGCCTACGCCACCGAAACCATGTCTCTTAACAACACCCTGGAAGCCGCGACCTTTGGAGACGGCTGTAACGTCAACAAATGCAGCTCCGTTGAAGAACTCGACGGTAAGGACATCACCCGTATTGAGTGATCCGTTAAACCCCTTGAACTCGGCCAAGTGTCTCTTGGGAGTTACACCAGCTTTCTTAAAATGTCCCTTAAGGGCGGCTGTGGTGTTCTTTTCTTTGGCATCTTGAAAGCCAATCTGAACTGCCTCATAGCCATCCTTCTCAACATTTTTGATCTGGGTAACCACGCAAGGACCTACTTCGATAACGGTGCATGGAACATTCTTTCCATCAGCACCGAAGACCGATGTCATACCGATCTTTTTTCCTAATAATCCTGGCATTTCAATTAAAAATTAAGTTACTGAATTTTGTTTCAAACTAAAAAATCAAACTTTGATCTCGACATCAACACCACTGGGAAGCTCCAATTTCATCAAAGCATCGACTGTCTTGGCTGTCGAACTGTAGATGTCTATCAACCTCTTGTGTGAAGATAGCTGGAACTGTTCACGTGACTTCTTATTCACAAATGTTGAACGGTTTACAGTGAAAATACGCTTGTGAGTGGGAAGGGGAATAGGGCCGCTTACCACAGCACCGGTAGCCTTCACGGTCTTAACGATTTTCTCTGCTGACTTGTCAATGACATTGTGGTCGTATGACTTCAATTTAATTCTAATTTTCTGACTCATTGTTTAACTGTTTATGTTAATATTCATATTATATGCGATCCGGATAAGAGTCATTTGCTATCCTTTTCGCGTTTCTTTCTTATACCTTATTTAATAATCATAGTAACGCAATGTTTCCACCTTGCTCTTCAACAATCTGCCTTTCAAGCTGCTTGGCGACTTCGGCATGACACTTATATGTCATTGACGAAGTGGCGCGGCCCGAAGTGATGGTTCTCAATGCAGTCACATAACCGAACATCTCGGCAAGCGGCACATTAGCTTTCACAATCTTAGCGCCTGAATGGTTGGTCTCCATCCCTTCAACCTGACCGCGACGCTTGTTCAGGTCACCAATCACGTTACCCATACTCTCTTCGGGCGTAACAACCTCAAGCGACATGATCGGCTCCATTAGACCGGGAGCAGCCTTGAGACATGCGTTACGAAACGCACCGGTTGCACAGACCTCGAACGAAAGAGCATCGGAATCAACCGGATGATCTTTTCCATCCAGAACGGTTACTTTCAAAGACTCCATAGGAGCGCCTATCAGAACACCGTTCCTCATAGCATTGGCAAAGCCCTTCTCAATAGAGGGCAGATAGATCTTAGGCAGCGCCTCGCCCTTAGTGGCGTCAATAAACTGCAACCCACCCTTCCATCCGGGATCGGCAGGACCGACTTCGACCTCTATGCAGGCGTAATGACCCTTACCGCCTGTCTGTTTCTTATACTCTTCACGCAGCCGGACAGTCTTGGAGATTGACTCCTTATAACTGACCTGAGGACGGCCCTGGTTGCACTCAACTCCGAACTCGCGTCTAAGACGGTCAATAATTATGTCAAGATGAAGCTCACCCATACCTGAGATCAGAGTCTGACCTGACTCCTCATCAACCTTTACGGTAAAGGTAGGATCCTCCTCGGCAAGACGCGACAAACCGTCGGCGAGCTTGCTGATGTCTTTCTCTGTCTTTGGCTCTACAGCTATGCTGATAACCGGATCCGGAAAATCCATACTCTCAAGGACAATGGGAGCATCCTCATCACAAAGAGTGTCACCGGTACGGATATCTTTAAGAGCCACCACAGCGCCTATGTCACCCGCACTGACCTCATCCACCTGTATCTGTTTCTTGGAGTACATCTGGAAAAGACGGCTTACACGCTCCTTTTTACCCGAACGGGTATTGAAGATATAGCTCCCAGCCTTTACACTTCCGGAATATACCCTGAAGAAGATAAGACGTCCTGCAAAAGGGTCAACCGCAATCTTGAAAACAAGCGCCGATGTCTTCTCGTCCGATGAGGGCTTGCGATGGGTCTCTTTCTCGGAGCCGGGAATTAAACCGGTCACTCCGTCGATATCAATAGGCGACGGAAGGAATGCGCAGATATAGTCAAGCAGAGGCTGTACACCTTTATTTCGGAAAGATGAACCGCACACTACCGGAACAAGATTCCGCGATACGGTACCCTTACGGACGGCCCGTAAAATATCATCAGCGGTGATCAAAGAAGCATCCTCAAGATACTTCTCCATCATATTATCATCAAATTCGGCAACCTTTTCAATAAGATTATCACGCCACTCTTTTGCCTCACCAAGCAGTTCAGCCGGAATCTCCTTCTCGAAAAATTTGGAATCAAGAGAATCATCTTGCCAATATATGGCCTTCATCTTGATAAGGTCTATCACACCCTTAAATGTCTCCTCTTGTCCTATAGGAATCTCGACAGGGCATGAATTGGCCTTGAGCATCTCCCGCATCTGTTTGACGACTCCGAAGAAATCGGCGCCGGAACGGTCCATTTTGTTCACGTATGCCAGACGGGGAACACCATATTTGCTGGCCTGATGCCATACGGTCTCGGACTGCGGCTGCACTCCGCCTACGGCACAAAACACTGCAACAGCACCATCAAGAACTCTCAGAGAACGTTCGACTTCGGCAGTGAAATCCACATGTCCCGGAGTATCTATCAGATTGATCTTATAAATTTTATCCTGCCATTTCCAGTGAGTGGTAACGGCAGCCGAAGTAATTGTAATGCCTCTCTCCTGTTCCTGAACCATCCAATCCATAGTAGCAGAACCGTCATGCACCTCACCTACCTTGTGAGTGAGCCCGGTATAGTACAGAATACGCTCAGTGGTCGTAGTCTTACCGGCATCAATGTGAGCCATGATGCCGATATTTCTGGTTAGATGTAAATCCTGGTCAGACATGCAAAACAATTAGAATCTGAAGTGTGCAAACGCTCTGTTGGCCTCGGCCATGCGGTGCATATCCTCCTTGCGTTTGAAAGCTCCACCGGCATTGTTGAACGCATCAACTATCTCAGCTGAAAGTTTGTCCGCCATTGACTTGCCTCCGCGCCTGCGTGCATATAAAATAAGGTTCTTCATCGAAATAGACTCCTTGCGGTCAGCACGGATTTCGGTAGGAACCTGAAATGTTGCACCACCTATACGACGTGATTTTACCTCAACCTGAGGAGTGACATTATCAAGAGCTTTCTTCCATATCTCAAGGGGTGAAAGCTCCTCGTTGGGAAGTTTAGCCTTTACCTTATCAAGACTCTCATAGAATATCTCAAAAGAGATGTTCTTCTTACCATCGCACATCAGATGGTTTACAAACTTGGTCACTGCAACTTCACCGAATACGGGATCCGGAAGTATAACGTGCCTCTTTGGTTTTGTTTTTCTCATTTTTAAAATTTTGTTTCGTTCAGGTTGTCTTTCCCGATTTCTTCAACGTCCACGCCTGGACATTTACTCAACCTTTATTTACAGACCAAAACTTTGTTGTTAAATTATTTTTTAGCTGCTTTCGGACGTTTTGTACCATACTTTGAACGTCTCTGCGAACGGCCGCTTACGCCGGCTGTGTCAAGAGTACCCCTGACAATGTGGTAACGTACACCCGGAAGATCCTTTACACGACCGCCGCGTACAAGCACGATCGAGTGCTCTTGCAGGTTATGACCTTCACCGGGAATGTATGAGTTAACCTCTTTCTGGTTGGTCAAACGTACACGAGCAACCTTTCTCATTGCTGAGTTAGGTTTCTTGGGTGTTGTTGTGTAAACTCTCACGCAAACGCCTCTTTTCTGAGGACAACCCTCCAAAGCCGGAGACTTGCTCTTTTCCTCAATAACCTTGCGTCCTTTGCGCACTAACTGCTGAATTGTTGGCATGTTTTTGTTTTTATTATTTTATATTAATTAGTTATTTTAGAATTTTTAGCGTGCAAAGATACTCTATTTATTTTAAAACACAAACGAAGCCGAGTTCTTTTTAAACTTTTTCACAGAAAACAAAACGGGCTCCCTTAAGGTTGCCCGAAAAAATCTTTCCGCCACTAGTCACAACCGGTGACGGAGAGTATTAAGCTTCACTTTAGGAATCCGAGATGAGAGAGATAACGGAAACCTTTAATTCTTACTTTTGGAGACCGAAAAGGAAGATAACGGAAATCTTTAAGCTTCGCCGTGAAAATCCGATATAGGAGGCATATAAGTGCCTCTCTGTCCTTTCATTTCAATGGTTCCAAACGAATTCTCATATTTTGCCACATTGTCCTGAAGCGCCAACAACAAGCGTTTTGCATGTTCAGGCGACATGATGACCCTTGACTTAACCTGAGCCTTAGCCATTCCCGGCAGGATACTGATGAAATCTATCACAAATTCCGATGAAGAATGAGTAATCATGGCAAGATTGGAAAAGACGCCCTGCGCTATCTCTTCCTTAAGCTCAATCTGTAACTGTTTCTGTCCGCTCTTTTCCATAATGGTCTTTTGTCTGTTTCAAGTGCGAATTTAATCCTTTGTCCCGACACATCCAAGCCATAAGCCGATTTTTATATCAACAGAATATTTACTGACGCTAGATTTATCAATTTATTTTT
>DDLZ01000057.1:3558-3792 GCA_002340405.1 Bacteroidales bacterium UBA2559 | reverse complement strand
ATTTTGCAGGAAAGGAGGCGGTTATGTGGCAGACAATTTTGGCCTGAAGATCGGGATTGAAGGCGAAAAGGAATTTAAAAACGCCATTCGTGAGATCAACCAAAGTTTTAAGGTACTGGGTAGCGAAATGAACCTGGTCGCATCTCAGTTCGACAAGCAGGATAAGTCAGTTGAAGCTGTTACTGCAAGAAACAAGGTGCTTAACAAAGAGATCGAATTGCAGAAAGAAAAAAT
>DDLZ01000057.1:2463-3429 GCA_002340405.1 Bacteroidales bacterium UBA2559 | reverse complement strand
CTTGGGGACGAATTGAAGGAAAGTGGAGACAATGCCGAAAAATCCAGCTCGAAATTTGAGAAGCTGGGCAGCGTTCTTAAAGGTGTTGGCGCGGCTATGGGTGCTGCAGCGGCCGCAGCGGGCGCGGCTGCCATCAAGCTGGGAAAAGAGGTCGTGGAGCAGTTTGGTGAGCTTGAGCAGAACCTTGGCGGTTCTGAAGCTGTGTTTGGAGAATATGCTGCACGTATCCAAAAAACGGGAGAAGAAGCCTACAAGAATCTGGGCTTGTCNNGAGAAGGCCATGCAACGGGCGGCAGATATGGCTTCGGTTATGGGCATTGACATGCAGACTGCCATGGAATCCATCGCTGGCGCAGCCAAGGGTAACTTCACCATGATGGATAATCTGGGTGTCGCCATGAACGCCACTACCATCGAAGCTTATGCTCTTGCAAAAGGGCTGGATTTTGCCTGGAATAGCGCAACCAATGCCGAAAAGGCCGAGATCGCCATGCAGATGTTTTTTGAAAAAACCGAACAGTATGCTGGCAACTTCGCAAGAGAGTCTACCCAGACCATCAGCGGTTCCATTGGTCTTTTACAAGCCTCTCTAAGTTCGTTTATAGCAGGACTTGGCAATGCGAACGCTGATATGACGAACCTAACACAAAATCTTGTGGATGCCTTTCAGGCTGTAGTTAAAAATATTGTACCGGTTTTGGAAAATATAGTGGCTGCTCTGCCGGAGGCAACCGGTGCGATTATCTCAGCAGTCAAAGATCTGCTTCCCGTGCTGTTGCAAACTGTAACTGAATTGTTCTCTCAGGTGCTTCAAACTCTCTTGAGCCTGCTGCCGGAGCTGATTCCAGCAGCAGTAGATGCGGTCATGACCATTGTCGGAGCACTCATTGATAACCTGCCTTTACTCATTGATGCAGCGGTGCAGCTAATCACAGCGTTGGTAATGGGGCTTGGAGAAGCATTACC
>DDLZ01000057.1:269-2399 GCA_002340405.1 Bacteroidales bacterium UBA2559 | reverse complement strand
GGACTGGCGCAGGGACTTTTAAATGCATTGCCAGAACTAATTGAAGCACTGCCGAGGATAATTACAACAATCATTGACTTTGTGACGAACAATATGCCGAAGATCATAGAATTGGGAATTACGCTTATCGTACAGCTTGCTGCCGGGCTTGTGAAAGCCATTCCAGAACTAGTAAAGTCTTTACCTCAGATTGTTGCGGCTATTATAGAAGGTTTGGGCAAGGCGGTTGTTTCAGTGGTTGAGATTGGTAAGAACATTGTAAAAGGCATCTGGGAAGGTATTAAAAGCCTTGGTAGCTGGATTAAGGATAAGGTTTCCGGTTTCTTTTCCGGTATTGTTGATGGAGTAAAGAATTTTCTTGGAATCAGATCTCCGTCCACTGTTTTTGAAGGTATTGGCGGCAATATGGCACTGGGTATTGGTGAGGGATTTGACAAGGCTATGGCCAGAGTGGCAGACGATATGCAAAATGCAGTGCCGACAGATTTTAATATATCTCCTGATATTAATGTAAGTGGAAGAGGTGAATTTAGCGGTTTAGCTTCTGGGCCGCTTGTTGTGGTGCAGCAGATGATTGTTCGTGGTGAAGAAGACATACGTAGGATTTCACAGGAGTTATATAACCTGATGCAGACAGGTTCAAGGGCGCAGGGACGTTTTATAACAGCGTAATGGAGGGAAGCATATGGGATTTATCTACAATGGAATATCGTCGCAAAGTATGAAAATACGAGCAAGACTTACCAAATGGCAGGTCTCCCCTGCCCTGCGCAATTCCTTTGAAACTGTGCCGGGCAAAGCAGGTATTGCAGATTTTGGCTGCGACATATCAGAACGAAACATAATAATTAGCTGTAGTGTGCTTCCCCAGCGCAGTTTTGCCGATCTTGTATCGGTTCTTGATAATGTTGCNNTTCATGGCTCGCTTATCAGAAGCGGTTGACTGTGAGCGGATATTGCGGACAGCGGGCAGCTTTGAACTTCGGTTTGTTTGTCCCGACCCGTATGTTTACGCGTTGGAAGATGAGATATTTGTTCTTTCTGAAACAGGTCTTCATGAGCTGGAGAGGGTTAAAGGAAATGCGGATTCCAATCCGGTTTATCTCTTGAAGGGTTTGATATCAACGTCCTCATCAAGCTATATTTCGCTTATTACAAACGGCGAGGAATTGCTAATTGTTGGCTCATTATCTGAAGGTGAAACTCTGATTGTCGACTCCGGCATGGTAACAGCTAAGGTTATTGATGAAACAGGCCGAACCTTGAGAAATGGTCTTCCCAGCCTGCAGGATCTGAATTTTCCAATTCTCAGGAAAGGTGTTAATCATATTGAGATTGCCGCAGAAAACGCGACCTTTACTGAGTTAAAAATACAGGCAAAAAGCAGATGGAGGTGATAACATGGCGATAAAATCAATTCTAACGAGCCAAGAGGATTTTACCGGTGAGTTTCCTGTAACATCAAGGACGTCTGCTTTATGGCGATTTAATGAAAAAACACCAGACGAAAATCTTCAGCTTATGGATTCATCGGGACATGGCAGACATTTTACCATCTCCGGCTGGTCAGGGACATCGGCAAACCTTATTGCTGGAAGATTCGGAAGATACTTCAGGCAAAATATTGTTAATCCGACTTCTGAAAAGACCCATCTTATAGCAGAAAATGATGGGAGTTTCTTTAGCAATCTGGGCGAAAAGATTGTTGTAGGCGGTTGGATTAATCCTACCACCTATTCGGTCGGCCAGACATATATACCCATATTCAATACCCGCCAAGGACCTGGTCAGCCAATTTTTTATGTTTCACTTTATCAAGGAAGACTTAGGCTGATGTTGTATAACTCCTCCGGCACACTAATCTACGACCAGAGTGAAACAGCTACCATTACCTTGAAAAACGGCGGCTGGTATTTTATCGCCTCCATCATTGAAGTAAGCAACAAAAAGGTACAGAACATCATATGCGATCGCAGCGACGGGGCAACCTGGGTGTCGCCTGTGCGTTCCTTTTCGGGAGAATTGAACCGGGAATGTATAGCAAACATTATTATGGGGATGCATGCAAATACCTACTACTATGCCGGAGGCTTTGATGACTGGTTTCTGGAAACGGACTCACAGCTTACA
>DDLZ01000057.1:0-155 GCA_002340405.1 Bacteroidales bacterium UBA2559 | reverse complement strand
GATGATCTTGAAGAATGGTCTGCATGGCAGGCTGTGGGAACCAGCGGTGAACTTCAATCGCCAAATCGGCAATATATAAGGTTCCGTGTTACCCTTACCAGCAGCGATCCGTTGAAGACGCCAAAACTTCTGGAAATACAGCTTCATGATATACC
>DDLZ01000122.1 GCA_002340405.1 Bacteroidales bacterium UBA2559 | reverse complement strand
GGACTTGCCGAGCCGATGATTGTGGTAATGCCCAACGGTAACCCCAACCAGCAGGCAGCCCAGACGTTGGGTCTTCCCACAAGCACTTTGAATTTCCGCGATCCTGCGCTCCAGAACGCTTATGTAAAGAGCCTTTGCGAGGAGATTGTACCTTTTATAGAGAAGGAGTATCGCGTATTGGCAAAACCCGAATCACGTGCCATTGCAGGTCTTTCAATGGGCGGCGGCCACACTATCACAGCGACCAATCTCTATCCTGAGATGTTCGACTGGATATGCCCGCTCTCTGCTGCCGGCAATTCCACTGTCGAGCAGATCAATGCTCTTAAAAAGGCCGGAGTCAGGCTCTATTTCCTGGCTTGCGGTACCGATGATTTCCTCTGGGAGGGCTCGGTCACACTCGACAAGACATTGACCGAATGCGGTCTTGATCATGTCTTCTTCAAGTCCGATGGCGGTCACGTCTGGGCTAACTGGAGATATTATCTGAACAGTTTTGCACCTCTGCTTTTCAAAAAAAAGTAAGAGCATTCTGCAATTTTTAGATTGCACCTCCATCCTGATTGTTACATAAAACAGGGTGGGGGTGTAATTTTTTGAACAGTATCTAAAAGTTAATCGGTAAGATTTTCAGAGCTCTCGCTGTAACTCTCGTGGAGCGACTTCCAGAGGCTGTTCTCCTTTAATGTGTCGGGAAACAGGTTGAGGTATTTTATTATCTCTTCGGGCTCAAGGTCTTCGTATGAAAGTTCCCTGAGGCAGTAGAGTCCGAATATGTTGTCCGTATTGGCATCGAGGTTTGAGGTCAGCAACAGGTTCCACTGTCTGTTTATCTCCTTTTCGAAATTGTCCATTGAATTGGCTTTGTTCAAAGCGTACTCCTTTACCATGTCAATCGAGCGCTTTTCAAGTGCAGCCAAACGGTTGTTCAATGTGCTGCCCTCCATAATATATACTTCGGTGTCGTAAAGTCTGGACATGGCCAACTGCCCCGGTTCAAGAATGAATTCGCATTCAAATTCGGCCATAGAGCGATCGGGCGCGGTACATATATAGGCAATTGTCGGGCTGTCAACCGTTCCGTTAAATATGAAAGCTCCGTCTGTTATCTGTATTGAGTCAACGGCTTCATTGCCGCTTACCAGCCATACCATAGGCTCGTTGCACTCTTCAAAACTACCTTTTATAGTGTAAATGTTCTTGTTCACGCTGCAACCTGTAACTGTCAATAGGGCTAAAATAACTGCTAAACGTGATTTCATCTTTTTCCCGAAGTATATTATGAATGGCAAAGGTAACATTATTTTCAAAACAGTTCATTCGGGAAATCAAGCTCTTTCGCTCTCTTTTCAGGATGGGTCGAAATTGATACCGTATTTCATATTTATTATTAATTCAATGTAATTCCTTATCTTTGCGGTCAATAGTTAAATTTCGACTAAATAATTCATAGCATTTGCTAAAAAAATATATCATAAATATGAAAAAATATCCGCATTATTTGGAAAGGCTGCAAGCCGCTACACGTAAGTTTTGGGAGAAACCCGCTTTGAACAATATAGGCGGTGAAACATTCACTTATGAACAGATGGCTCGTACCATTGCCCATTTTCACGTTTTGTTCGAGAATTCAGGTATCAAGAAAGGCGATAAAATTGCCTTATGTGCACAGAATGGCGCCCGGTGGGGTTTCGCATACCTTGCCGTAAACACTTACGAAACCATCATTGTTCCTATTCTGGCTGACTTCAAACCGGATAGCGTCATGGGACTTGTCAACCATTCCGATAGTATTGCCCTGTTTACCGACTCGGACAAATGGTCCAAGATGGATATTGCCAAAATGCCCAAGGTCCGTTTTGTTTTGGATATCAATACGCTTCAACTGCTCTTTTGCAATGACAAAAAGGTTTCAAAAGCATTCGAAAATTTAGATAAGCTCTTTGATAAAAAGTATCCCGACGGATTCGGTCCCGATGATGTTGTCTATCCCACTGATAACTGGGATGACCTTTCGACCATAAATTATACATCGGGTTCGACAGGCGACCCCAAGGGAGTTATGCTTACATATCGTAACTTCTCGGCCACAGTGGATTACAGTCAGCGGTTTATGCCGGCAGGCGATAAGATCATCTCCATGCTCCCCATGGCTCACATGTACGGACTGGTGATTGAATATCTCTATCCGATTTGTAACGGCACTTCGATATACTGGCTGGGTAAAGCGCCTACGCCGACAATACTTTTAAAGGCATTTGCCGATATCAGACCCTACCTGCTCATAACCGTTCCCCTGGTTATAGAAAAGATTTACAAGGCCAAAATTAAGCCGATAATTGAAAAACCGGCCGTAAAGGCGGCTCTGAAAGTACCGGGACTTAACAACATCATATATAGTAAGATACGTAAGGGTCTGCTAGAGGCTTTCGGAGGTAAGGTACAAGAGTTTGTAATGGGAGGCGCACCCCTTAATCCCGAAGTAGAGAAGATCCTGAAGAAGATTAAGTTCCCGTATGTGGTAGGCTACGGAATGACCGAGGCCTGCCCGCTCATGTCTTACGAGGCATGGACCAAGTATGTACCCGGTTCGTGTGGAAAAGCTATCGATATGTGCGAGATCCGTATAGATTCCGATGACCCGCAAAATGTAGTGGGCGAGATCCAGGCCCGTGGCGAAAACATCACCATAGGTTACTATAACAATCCCGAAGCTACTGCCAATGCCTTTACTGAGGACGGCTGGCTCAAGACCGGCGACCTTGGAATAATGGACGCCGAGGGCAATATTTTCATTCGCGGCCGTTCGAAAAACATGATACTCGGACCTTCGGGGCAGAATATCTATCCCGAGGAGATTGAGGCTGTGGTCAACAATCAGGACTATGTGGTGGAATCGGTTGTCGTTGATCGCGGCGGTAAGCTTGTTGCACTGGTATTTCTGGATGAACAGGCAATTGCTACGGCTCTTCTTGATGCCGAGACCAAACACTCCATACCCGAGAAGATACGTCTCTCATCGAACCGTCAACTTCCCTCTTTCAGCCAGATACATAAGGTTATTGTTCAGGATGTACCGTTTGAGAAGACACCCAAAATGTCAATCCGCCGTTTCCTCTACACATAAGTGCTATTTGTAAGTTTGGTGTTAGATTGATTGGTTCAAGTGTTCCGGGTGTACATTGAAAGGAGATCTCCTTTCTCAATGTATCCGTGGAAAATCTGTTATGAATAAATTTTAAATGAGAGGATTTATGTTTCCGGCTTTGGCCGCTGCATTTGCTGTGCTCTTTTGTACGCCCGCCTTTGCCTCTGACGGTGATGTTGTTGCAGTAAGTTTAACCGATGACAGTGATTACTCTATTGGTTTGAGCGATGTCGATATAGTGGGTTCGCGTGTGCCGCTGGCCGAAGTCCAGGCTCCCAGAATGGTGACGCTCATGACTCAGGATGAGATTGAGGCCGCATCGGTCCACACCATTAACGATTTGCTGGAATATATTGTGGGTGTTGATGTGCGTCAGCGCGGTGCAATGGGTGTACAGACCGATATCTCCATGCGCGGAGGCACTTTTGACCAGATCACGCTGCTGCTTAACGGGGTAAACATCTCATCGCCTCATACGGGTCATCTTTCGGCCGATTTCCCTGTCGGCGTCCATGACATTGAGCGGATTGAGGTGATAGAAGGACCTTCTGCCCGTGTTTTCGGTACGAGCGCATTTACCGGTGTCATCAACATCGTCACAAAGAAGAGTTATACAAACAACGGTCTGGCGCATCTCTACGGCGGTCAGTTCGGTACGGCGGGAGCAGATTTCGGTCTGGAAAGGATGGGCCGAAGAAATACAATTTCCAACCGTATTTCAACCGGTCTGAGCCGAAGCGACGGAGCCACACCGAACAGTGATTTCGGCAATTTGCGGGCTTTCTGGAACTCTTCGATACGTCAGGATAATGTTAAGTTTGATATGCAGGCAGGTTACAGTTACCGTCAATTCGGCGCCAACACTTTTTACGGAGCCGCAAGCAGCGACCAATGGGAGAGCAACGAGCGTATTATGGCTGCGGTGACATCGGGTTTTACGGCAGGGCAGCTCTATATTGCCCCGTCGGTCTCATGGAACCGCTGGTATGACCATTATCAGTGGCACAAGGGGAGTCCTGCGGGTGAAAACTATCATCAGGTTGACACATGGGCGGCCTCGGTCAACAGTTGGCTGGAGAGTGCGATTGGAAAGACATCGCTCGGTGTGGAGATGCGTACCGATATGATACGCTCCACCAAACTGGGCTATCCGCTGGCTGCAGACCGTTATTACCGCATAGGCGGTATTGACGGAGTTGATTCTTTGCGATACCGTTTTGCCGCCGACCGGACCGATCTGTCGGCTTTCCTTGAACATAATGTGCTGCTTAGGGAGTGGACCATCTCGCTTGGACTGCTGGCCAATATGAACACATCATTGGATTACAAATGGAGACTCTATCCGGGTATCGACATATCCTATAGGCCGTTTGGCAATACTGCGATTTTCATGTCGTGGAATAAGGCGCTGCGCATGCCCACATTTACAGATCTCTTCTATTCCGGCACGAACATTGAAGGAAACAGCAATCTGAAACCGGAAAAGACCAATGATTTTAATCTGGGACTGCGTTACCGTACCGGCGGAGCCAATATTCAGGCACAGGGGTTTCATAGCCGCCGCACGGATATGATTGACTGGGTCATTTATGAATCCGAACCGGATGGCAAGACATTCCGTTCGGGCAACTTCTCAATCGACTGTATAGGTTTTGAATTGGACGCTGCGGTCTCTCCCTCTTACTATTTCGGCTCACTCGGTTTCATCAACAGGCTGAGTGCACAATATGCATACATAAGTCAGGAACAAAAATATGATGTCCCGATTAAGGCCAGCAAGTATGCCATGGAATATCTTCGCCATAAGGTGGTCCTGCAGGCCGATATTTCCGTTACCCGCAAGCTCTCCGTTTCGGCTGCATGGCGGTGGCAGGAGCGTACGGGGCAGAACAACGAACCGTATTCACTGCTTGACGGCCGTATAGCCTGGACCGAACGCCGTTGGAATGCCTATTTGACCTGTTCAAACATATTGGACAGGGAGTACAGGGATTACTCGTTTATAGAACAGCCCGGCCGCTGGATCCTGGCCGGCGCCCTCTTTTATTGGTAGGTTTAACAGTCAATAGAGGGCTCTAAATTTTTTACGTGATTCCTGTTACAGCAGGTCAGCCAGTTACAGCAGGTCAGCCAGTTCAAGTATGAGCCTTTCGGTATCGTGCCATCCCAGACAGGGGTCTGTTATGGATTTGCCGTAAATGCCTTCGTCGGGACCCTGCGCGCCCTCCTCAATGTAGGACTCGATCATAAGTCCTCTCACTATCCGTTTAATTGATCTGTCCGAACTTATGCTGTGCAGGACCTCCTTGGCTATACGTATCTGCTCCTTGAATTTCTTGCCCGAATTGGAATGGTTGCAGTCCACAATGACAGCGGGGTTATGCAGAGTAGGGGATTCATCGTAAAGGTCAACCAGCCGTTTCAGATCCTCGTAATGGTAGTTGGGATGGCTTGTGCCGTGGTTGTCAACATATCCCCGCAGTATGGCATGGGTAAAGGGGTTTCCCTTGCTCTCTACCTCCCAGTCGCGGTAGATGAAGGTGTGGCCGCTCTGTGCGGCACGTATGGAGTTCATCATAACCGACATATCGCCGCTGGTGGGGTTCTTCATACCAACCGGAATGTCAAGGCCGCTGGCCGTGAGACGGTGCTGCTGGTCCTCGACGCTTCGGGCGCCTACCGCCACGTACGATAGCAGGTCCGAGAGGAACTGGTGGTTTTCGGGATAGAGCATCTCATCGGCACATGAGAATCCGGTCTCAGTAAGCGCTTTCAGGTGCAGCTTACGAATGGCTATAAGACCTTTCAGAATATCGGGGCTTGCCAGCGGATTGGGCTGGTGGAGCATTCCCTTGTAACCGGCTCCGGTGGTTCGCGGCTTGTTGGTATATATGCGGGGTATTATGATTATCTTCTCCTCAACCTTCTCCTGGAGAGGTCTGAGACGGCTTATATAATCAACCACAGAATCCTCGCGGTCAGCCGAACAGGGACCAATTACCAGGATCAGTTTGTCCGATTTGCCGCTGAACGCCTCTTTGATGTTGCGGTCATTCTTTTTCTTTGCGTCAATGCCCTGTGAGGTGGCAGGATACATCTCCTTAACCTCCTGAGGATTGAAAAGCTGACGCTTAAATGTCATATTCATGATTATTCACTTTTTTTGTCAAAACATATTCTTCTTTCGGTAGATTTGCGCATCATCTGCCGTAAAACCTCTTCGTCGCCGTTTTGGACGGCATCCCTTATCTTTTCGAACTGCCCGATAAAGAGGTTCATCTCGCCGAGCAGGGCATCTTTGTTCATAAGGAACAGTTCGCTCCACATACTGTCGTTGATGCGGGCTATACGGGTCAGGTCGCGGAATGAGTCACCGGTATATTCTGCCAGATGCTCGGTCTCATGGCAATTCATAAGAGTTATGGCTATGCAGTGAGTGAGCTGGCTCAGGAAGCCTATGATCTTATCATGTTTTTCGGGAGTCAGACGGGAGATTTTGGCAAATCCCAGAATTTTACCTATCGATTCGCAAATCCCGATGGCTTCGGGACTGTTTGCGGGGGTGGGGGTCACTATGTAATTGGCTCCAACCAGTATATCGGCACTCGCATTTTTTACTCCGTAAACCTCGCGTCCTGCCATGGGATGTGCTCCGATAAACTCGATATCCTTTCGGAGCATCTTTTGGATCTCATATACAACCGAACATTTGACTCCGGTAACATCGGTCAGCAGGGCGCCGGATTTTATATTGTGCTGATGCTCTTCTATCCATGCAAGCATCGTCTTAGGATAGAGGGAGAATATTATCAAATCAAACTGTGATACATAATCCTTTGTCACGCGGGTTGTGCCGCTCTCTATGAGACCGTTTTCAAGCGCGTAATCAATCGATTCCTGCGACCTTGTTATGGCTCCGACATAAAATCCTGCCCTGCGGAACCCCTGCGCATAGCTGCCGCCTATGAGTCCCAATCCGACAATCAGTATTTTTTTATTCTTGTCAAGCATAATTTTCGACTTTTATTCCCGTCTTTTCAAGTTTTTCAAAGAATGAGGGGAAACTTTTATTTACTGCCTCAGAGCCCTCAATACTGCCGCCGAAAGCCGTCAGCAGAACGGCGAGAGACATTACTATTCTGTGGTCATTATGGCCGTGCAGCGGCTCTGCAGGCTTGTGCAGCCGGCATTTTTTTATCTCTACATGGTTTTCGCCGACCTGTGACTCAACCCCGAACTTGGAGAGTTCAAAGAGCATATCCTTTACCCGGTCGCTCTCTTTGATTGCAAGCCTGCGTGTGCCCGTTATGGCGGCGCCGTTAAGATAGGCTGCCATAGCGAACAATATGGGACCCAGGTCTATCTGGTCCGATATGTCTATTTGCGGTGTTCCCTCCTTCAATTTCCTAAAGAACTCT
>DDLZ01000155.1:3610-13874 GCA_002340405.1 Bacteroidales bacterium UBA2559 | reverse complement strand
GATTTGTAATGAGCAATGAGCCCGGAATATACTTCATACCTGCCCTGATAGACAAATGGAAGGCAGAGAAGATGCACACGGAGTTCCTTAACTATGAAAAGATAGAGGAGTACCGCGATTTTGGCGGCATCCGCATAGAAGATATCATACTGATCACCTCCGATGGCTGCCGCGTTCTAGGTAAGCAGACAATTCCCTATCATTCTGCTGATGTAGAGGAATTTATGGCCGAAAACTAAAGCTTTGATTTAAGGTAACCAACCGTTCGTTTAGACACAACTATGGTTATTAGTCGGGGAAATATGGTGCGTAAGTCAAGAAAACAGTTCAAACTACTCCTTACCGCAGTAACCGCGCAGGGCGCAGCCGCTACAGGATTTACCTTTCCTGCACCGTTTGAATATGGCGAAAAGCGCTGCGGCTACCAGCAGCGCAATAACTGCAATGGCTATGATTGTAGAAGTATTCATAACAGGGCTTGTGCTATAAGATAACCTATCCAGGATACCGTCCAGGCAACAACGCACTGGAAAATGACCACATACACGGCCCATCTGCCGCCCAGTTCGCGGCGGATACTGCCGATGGCGGCAACACAAGGCGTGTAAAGAAGGCTGAAAAGAAGCATCGGCACGGCCGTGACCTTTGTAAGCGATTCGGTGACACCAAGCAGTTCCATTGTGGCCACAACGCTCTCCTTGGCCAGAAAACCGCTTATGAACGATGTGACAATACGCCAATCACCGAGTCCGAGCGGACGGAACAGCGGTGCAAAAACACCTGCTACCCAAGCCATCATACTTCCCTCGCCGTTCTCGACCATGTTGAATCTAAAGTCAAAGGTCTGCAACAGCCAAATGACAATTGTAGCTACAAATATCACGGTAAATGCACGCTGTACAAAATCTTTTGTCTTATCCCAAAGCAGATGGCTGACGTTTCTCAGTCCGGGCATACGATAGTTTGGAAGCTCCATTACAAAAGGAGCGGCCACATAGTTTCTGCTGAACAGTTTGGTGGCGAAAGCCACGATTATGCCCACAATTATTGAGAGCAGATAGAGGGCCACCAATATTATACCTCCGTGTCCGGGAAAAAACGTGCTGGTCAAAAATCCGTAGATGGGAATCTTTGCGCTGCAACTCATAAACGGAGTGAGCAGAATGGTCAGTTTCCTATCCCGTGCCGATGGCAGGGTACGAGTGGCCATGATGGCGGGAACGGAGCATCCGAATCCTATAAGCAGAGGCACAATCGAACGGCCCGACAGACCGAATTTACGGAGCAGTTTGTCGGTTACAAAAGCTATTCGGGCCATATAACCGCTATCCTCAATAAGACTCAAAAAGAAGAATAGTATAATAATAATGGGTACGAAGCTCAGTACTCTCCCCACACCTCCGAATATACCGTCCTTGACAAGCGAAACTATGGCCGGTGACACATCAACCCTTTCAAGTCCTGCTACAGAGAGACCTGCAAGACTCTGAATTACACTGTCCAACCACTCCTGAAGCGGTGTTCCAAGAACGTCAATTGAAAGCCATATGACCAGGCACATTACCGTAAGGAAGATAGGAATTGCTGTCCAGCGTCCGGTAAGGATACGGTCTATCTTTTTACTTCTGATATATTCGCGATTCTTTTGGGGCTTGATCAATGTCTGTGCAGACAGACACTCGATGAACGAGAAGCGCATATCGGCAATAGCTGCCGAACGGTCCATGCCTGACTCCTCCTCCATCTGAACTATTATGCGCTCAATCGTCTCCTTCTCATTTTGGGTAAACTCCAGCTCCTCCATTATCTTGCAATCCCCCTCGACAAGCTTGCTGGCAGCAAATCTCAGGGGTATGCCGGCCCGCTCGGCATGATCTTCAATAAGATGCATTATACTGTGGATTGAGCGGTGTACGGCGGCGCCGTGTGTCGCCTTTGTGCAGCAATCCTTGCGTGCAGGAAGCTCTTGATATTCGGCCACGTGAATGGCATGCTCGACAAGTTCCCTTATACCCTCGCCTTTTATTGCCGATATGGGAACAACCGGTATGCCCAGGATCCTCTCCATCTCATTGACACGTATTGAGCCGCCGTTTCCGGTAAGCTCGTCCATCATGTTCAGAGCCAGGACCATAGGTGTCTCCAACTCCATAAGTTGAAGGGTCAGATAGAGATTTCGCTCCAGATTTGTAACATCTACTATGTTAATTATGCACTTAGGCTTCTCCTCGATGATGAAACGGCGCGATACAATCTCCTCATTTGTATAGGGAGACAGCGAATAGATGCCGGGAAGGTCGGTGATGAGGGTATTCGCATACCCTTTGATCTCTCCGTCCTTACGTTCAACGGTAATACCGGGGAAATTGCCCACATGTTGGTTGGCGCCGGTCAATTTATTGAAAAGTGTAGTCTTGCCGGAGTTCTGCTGGCCTACAAGTGCAAAAGTAAGCAGCGTATCCTTAGGGAAAGGTGACTCGTGATCAGGGTCATGATATTTGCCGGCCTCACCCAGTCCGGGATGAGAATTGTGCTCATGCAAGGAGAGGTTATAGCCGAAATCGGTTTCGATACCGGCAGTTTCTTCTCTACAGTATGAATTTTTGGGGACAATTAAAATTTTAGAGGCATCCTCAAGACGAAGTGAAAGGGTGTATCCACGTACCAGAAGTTCCATGGGATCACCCAACGGCGCAAGTTTGAGCAGCATTACCTCAACGCCCTGCACCAGTCCCATATCCAGGAAGTGCTGACGCAATGCTCCCTTGCCTCCTACCTCCTTGATTATGGCGCTTTCACCTACCTTAAGTTCGCTGAGTTTCATTATCTGTTTTGACCGCCGAACCGGCTCTTCCGGTTTTGCTTAACTAAAATCATTTATTACAAGTTAGCTTGTCAACTGCAAAATTAAATATTTCGGTTTAGCTTATCTATACCATAAAATGAGTATTTATTACTCCCATTCGATTGTGCCGGTCGGTTTTGGAGTAAGGTCGTAGAGTACGCGGTTTACGCCGGGAACCTCAGTTACGATGCGACGGGTAATATGGTGCAGAAGGTCGTAGGGGATCTCTTCGATGGCGGCGGTCATAGCGTCACGCGAGTTTACCGCACGGATAATTACCGGCCACTCCCAACTGCGCTTATCGTCTTTCACGCCGGTTGACTTGAAATCGGGCACTACGGTAAAATACTGCCACACCTTACCCTCCAGTCCGTTTTTGGCAAACTCTTCACGCAGGATTGCATCGGACTCACGCAGAGCCTCCAAACGGTCGCGTGTAATGGCACCTGTACAGCGCACCCCCAATCCGGGACCCGGAAAAGGTTGCCGGTTAACCATATTGTCAGGAAGACCCAACTCTTTACCTACCACGCGTACCTCATCCTTATAGAGCAGTTTGATAGGCTCTACAAGTTCAAACTGCAGATCATCGGGCAGACCGCTGACATTATGATGGGATTTTACAGGACCGGACTCTACAATATCGGGATATATGGTACCCTGTGCCAAGAATTTTATCCCTTCCTGTTTGCGGGCCTCCTCCTCAAAGACGCGGATAAATTCGGAACCTATTATCTTGCGCTTCCGCTCAGGGTCGGCTACACCGGCCAGTTTGTCAAGGAACCGGTCGGTTGCATCGACGTAAACCAGATTGGCGTCAAGTTCATCTCGAAACAGGCTCACCACCTGCTCCGGCTCACCTTTGCGCATAAGTCCGTGATTGACATGGACCGATACCAGTTGTTTGCCTACAGCCTTGATGAGAAGCGCCGCCACAACCGATGAGTCCACCCCTCCCGAAAGGGCTAGAAGGACTTTTTTATCTCCGATTTGAGCACGCAGCTCACCAATCTGTCTGTCGATAAATTTCTTAGCTAGGGCCGGAGTTGTTATGCGCTCCATATCTGTAGGACGTATATTGCCTGAAGTCATATTTACCTATATTTGAAATTGATAATCAGAATGCAAAAATAGTGATTTTGCATGTAAATCAAGATTAATTTGACATCCTAAGGGCGGTTAATCCGATGATTTGTTATTTTTGTAAAAACCTAAACCGGCCAATTTTATTATGAAAAGAAGAAATCTGCTCCTCACAGTACTGTTCTCAGTTGCAATTCTGTTCCCAACCAATATGGGAGCAACAAAATTCATCGAATTGAAAATCATCGACAAGGATTATCTGATGTTACATTTCCGGGATGGCGAGGTACGTTATCGCGATGACGGCACAGGCCCCAGTGCATATCTAGGCCATTCGTTTGCCGAGGGCGATGACACATTAATCGTATTCGGCCGGCGTCTGGACCCCGAGATTGCCTGCACTGCCGCCGGTTGGACCATCAGTTCATCGGACGACAGGTCATACGGCAAACAGTCCGCCCTTGCCGCCTATCGGAAGTCCAAACCCATGAATACCGACCATACGCTTACCAGCGAGTTGGATCACTGGATATTTCTGCAACTGCCCCGATCCATGAAGCAGGGTTGCAGCTATACGGTAGAATTTCCCGCCGGCCTGACATCGGATATAATGAGTTCGGGCGTTAAGTTCGATATATGGGAGTCACAATCCGAAGCCATCCATGTGAATATTTTGGGCTATACCCTTAAGGAGCAGCTCAAAGCGGCCGATCTCTATCTATGGCTGGGCGATGGCGGACAGCGTGATTACAAACCGTTCGAAGGCAACAGAGTCTATCTCTATAATGTTGCCACCGGCAAGAAAGAGAAGGTTGGAACCGTCAGATTCTGGAAATCGGCTTCGGAATCGGGCAACGAGGCAAACCGCAGGAATATGACCGGTTCGGATGTCTGGAACATTGATTTCAAGGGCAACAAATCGGGTCGCTACCGCCTTGTGGTTGAGGATGTCGGCTGCAGTATGGATTTTGACATTGACAACAACGTCTATTTCCAGCCTTACCGCTACTCTCTGCGGGGCTACTACTATATGCGTCTGGGCGAGCCTGTCGATACGCCCCGCGTGGTTCCCATACCGCGTCAGCCGCGTTTCATACCCGAAGTTGACCCTGTTGGATTCACCGTTTACAAGACCGATCTCCATCCCTGGCACCCCGACTGGCGCCGCATAGGCGGTGACGTATGGGACGAGCCTCATTTCAAACCGGCCCTGAGTTCGCACTTCTGGAATCACCGTCTTCCCGGCAATCCGGTCAATACCGAAGTCAAAGGCGGCCACTCCGATGCCTTTGACTGGGACCGCCATCTGGCTCATGTAGGGAACATTTATGACCAGTTGCTCCCCTTCATACTTTCAGGCGGCAAACTGGACGACGATGATCTCGGTATAAGGGAGAGCGGAAACGGGATCCCCGACCTTATTGACGAGGCCCGCAACGAGGTGGATTTTTTCCTGAGCATACGTGACGGAGAGGCTTATTCACAGGGTGTTACCAACCCCTCCAGAGAGTGGACCATTATGTTCCAGGCAGGTTGTACCACAATGGCAGCATGGGCAAACGCTGCCAATTGCGCCGTCATATCATACGCATTCCATCTGGCTGACAATGACAGCCTGTCGGCATATTACCGCGATGAGGCCGTCAAGGCGTTCCGTTTTGCGGAAAAGCAGGAGAACCGACAGCTTGACGACACTCAGGATATAGGCAGCGCAAGCATGCGCGGCCGTGATTTCCGCCATCTGGCTGCCGCATACCTCTATAACATTACGGGAGAACGCAATTGGGAGGATATAATGGCTGCCGAAAGCCGTGTCACGGAGCCTACATCGAAGATATTCGACAAAGGAGCCGCCCGCTACTATCAGATATGGGGTACAGCCGCCTATCTGGTATGTCCGCACGAACGTCACTATCCGGAACTCTACGCCAACATCAAGGCTGCCGTCAATGCCCAGGCCGATGCAAACAATGTCAATCTGATAGAGACGCGCCCTTCACGCCGCAGCGCCAATGACAGCCGCTGGCAGGTATCGCAAAACCTGCAACTAGTGATGATGGCCCATTACATTGCAACCGATACTCCCCGCAGACAGCAGTTGGAGCGTGCCATGCATATTGAAGCCGATTGGGGACTTGGCCGCAATCCCTCCAATACTGTCGAGATGACCGGACTCGGAGAGCGGCATATCGTGGACTGCTACACCACTGGACGGAATGATGGCATTCCCGGCTCACATCCCGGACAAACCCCGTTCAACGGCACCGAAACCTGGTCACGCGGCGACGGAGGCGATGCCCGCATCCTACTTGCCCGCTGTTATCCGGATTGGAACAACGGCGGATGGCCGCATCAGGAGTCGTTCTTCAACCAGCGTTACTTGTGGGTGAACAGTGAATTTACGCCCCGCGAAACAATGCGCGGCAAAATGGCGCTGCTGGCCTATCTGCACTATATAAGCAGAGATTGATATGTGATAATTGAAATACTGTTACCGTAACGTGGTTACCAAATAGTAATAACCGAAAATTAGTAACCGAAATGAAGCTGACTATTAAAGTTAGTTAGCGGTTAAAAGAGAGCAAACAGTAGGATCAATTGACATAGAAAAGGGCTCCGATCCTGAATCCGGGGCCGCTTTTGTCATATATGATGGAACCGTAGAGGGCATACTGCTCCGTTATGGCTGCCTTAAGATTCAGGGCGCCCCTGAGATAGCCGATCCAATAGTCCTTGTCGTTCCTGATATCGTTGATGTTGATACCGGAATAAGCTATCTGCGGAGTAAGTCTGAAACGGTCGGCAATTATGAAGCCGTAACCGAAAGCGCCTTCGAATCCGATTGAATTTCGCATGCCGATATGGACAGTGATGGTCTGTTCCAGATTAAAATTCTTAAAAAAAACGCCCCATGAGTTGCCCACAGCCCAATTGTTGTTGTTTATAGCGCTGTATTCGTATATGAGTGTGGTGTAGAGTTCGTCGGGCATGAACCATGTCTTTTCGCGGGGCAGCATATTTGCAGTGACTTTTGCCGTAAGTTTTGCGGCTACCTCGACAGTGTTATAGTGGTTCAGATAGCCCTCCTTTTCGAAACGGATGCTATATACGCCGTCGAGTACATCGGTTATGAGCAACGGGGTGACTCCTTGCAGAATATCATCAATAAAGACATTGGCTCCGGGAGGGTCCGATTCCAAATAGAGCGAACCGTAACCCGATTCCGGCATTCCAATGTTTATAGCAGCTCCCGGTTGACCTATGGTTCTTTCATTATATGCCGGCAGTCCAACGTCCAGATCTTGATATCCCGATGATTCTACGCTAAAAAAATCGGAATCCTGCGCCTTAATATTAACGCAAACCATTAATAAAAGGGTCAGCAATAGACTTACAGTCGCACTTTTTTTCATACTCTACTATTTGACTGAACAAAACGGCTAAGGTTTAAGGCGATTCAGTCCTATTATAAAATGGTTTTGAGTGATTTTTTTAAGGCTTCTATTCCTTCAAATTTCAGGCCTTTCATGCCTGCCTTCCGGGCGCCTTCCACATTTTCTTCGCGGTCATCTATGAAAAGAGACTCGGAAGGGTTCAATCCGAACCTCTCTATAAGCAATTTGTAGATGGCTATATCGGGTTTTACAAGATTGACATAACTGGAAACTACGTATCCTTCCATGAGTCCCAGTACGGGGAAACGTTCCAGAGCTCCGGGGAAAGTTTCGGCAGGCCAGTTGCTAAGGCCGTAAATTCCATACCCTCTCCCTTTCAGCTCTTCTACAAGCTCCTGCATCCCTTCAATCTGGCCATGACACATCTCAAACCAGCGGTCGCGGAAAAAGCTAATGGGCTGGGCATACTCAGGATAAGCATCTATGAGTTCGGCCGTACACACATCCATCGGCCTGCCCTTGTCTATTTGAGTGAACCACTTCCGGTCTATAACATTCTCTACAAAGTAACGGCAGGTCTCTTCATTGCGGAAATAGGGTGAATAGAGATAATAGGGACTCCAATCAATCAGCACATTGCCGAAATCAAATACAATCGTTTTTATCATTTAGAGTTACAATATGTTTGGAGCAAAGTTACAACAGATTCCCGATATTGAAATCCGAAGAATAATTTTCACCGGTTTTTATGATTGTTTGGTAAAGAACGTTAAATTTGCATTATTAGTAATCAAATATTTAAATATTATCCAAATGAAGAGATTATCCATATTTATTTTGGCGGTTATCGGAGCGGTAACCGTCTTGGCTCAGCCCAGACTAGGGACTGACAATATAGACGAAGTTCTCAAGGCTATGACACTTGAAGAGAAAGCGACACTTATCACCGGCGGCGGATGGGGAAGCATGAATGCCGGCTCAATGACGGCATCGGATGTTACTACCGTACCCGGAGCCGCAGGTACCACACAGGCTATCGCCAGACTGGGAATACCCAGAACGGTTTTGGCCGACGGTCCTGCCGGACTTCGCATCGAGCCTATCCGCAGGGGTGATGAGCAGACCTACTACTGCACAGGTTATCCCGTAGGTACGGTGCTTGCCTGTACCTGGAACACCGCACTGGTAGAAGAACTCATAGCAACAATGGGCGAAGAGGTTCGCGAGTACGGCGTTGACGTGCTGCTTGCGCCGGGCATGAACCTGCATAGGAATCCGCTATGCGGCCGTAACTTTGAATATTTCAGTGAAGATCCGCTCCTGAGCGGTAAGATAGCGGCTGCATACGTAAAAGGCATACAGAAAAACGACGTTGGCGTTTCATTGAAACATTATGCCGCAAACAATCAGGAGATAAACCGCAGTGAGAACGATTCGCGTCTCAATCCGCGGGCGCTGAGGGAGCTCTATCTGAAGAATTTTGAGATTGCTGTCCGGGAGGCAAAACCATGGACGGTGATGTCATCATATAACAAGATTAACGGCACTTACGCGCAGCAAAGCCATGATCTGCTGACCGGAATTCTGCGTGACGAATGGGGTTTTGACGGTATCGTTATGACCGACTGGGGCAACAAGGCCGGCACGGTCAATGCCGTAAAGGCCGGTAACGACCTGATGGAGCCTGGCAGCACTTCCGAAACGGAACGTGTTATCAATGCCGTAAACGACGGATCTCTCGATATTGCCGATTTGGACCGCAACGTGAAGCGTATGCTTGAATATATCGTGAAGACCCCCAAGTTCAAAGGGTACAAAATCTCCAACAAGCCCAATCTGGCAGGTCATGCCGAATTGGTGCGCACTGCGGCAGCCGAGGGTATGGTGTTGCTTAAGAACAACAACATGCTCCCCATAGAGGGCAAAGGCACTGTAGCTCTGTTCGGACTCACTGCCTATAAGTCCATAGCGGGCGGTACAGGTTCGGGTAACGTAAACAAGGCATACATCAGGAACATAAGCGAAGGTCTGCAGGGAGCCGGTTTCACACTCGATGAGAGACTGGCCGATTTCTATGCAAAACACCGTGAATATGCAGCCAGCGTCAATGCCCTTGGCGCCGGACAGTCGCGCAACATACTTCTGGGTGAGGCTGTGTTACCCGAGGTCGCTGTAAGTCATGCTGCCATACAGGCATGTGCACAGCGCAATGACGTTGCAATAGTGGTTATAGGCCGCAACGCCGGCGAGGGCGACGACCGCCGTATGGATAACGATTTTGACCTTACCGATATTGAGCGGGCGTTGCTTCGCGATGTCTGCAACACATTCCACGAGGCAGGCAAAAAGGTTGCTGTGGTACTCAACATAGGCGGCGTTATAGAGACTGCCTCATGGAAGGCTCAGCCCGATGCAATCCTGCTGGCTTGGACTCCCGGACAGGAGGTGGGTAATTCTGTCGCCGATGTCATTGTCGGCAAATCAAATCCGTCAGGCAAGTTGTCAATGACATTCCCCTTGTCATATCTTGATATCCCCTCATCGGCCAACTTCCCCTACACCGGGCAGCAGGCGCGTCAGACCGCAGGATTCGGCGGCAGGAATGCGACGGGAGCAGCTGCGGGGGGTGCCAGAAACATTGACTACACCAACTATGCCGAAGGAATATGGGTAGGTTATCGCTATTTCAATACGGCAGGAGCCGAGGTCTCCTACCCCTTCGGTTACGGTCTGAGCTACACCACATTCGCATACAGCAAACCATCGGTAAAGGCTAAAAACGGCGGATTTGAAGCCTCAATAACGGTCAAAAACACCGGCAGTGTTGCAGGCAAAGAGGCCGTTCAGATTTACGTTTCAGCGCCCGAGGGCGGTCTGGTAAAACCCGAATCAGAGCTAAAAGCATTCGGTAAGACACGTCTGTTGCAACCCGGTGAAAGCG
>DDLZ01000155.1:0-3601 GCA_002340405.1 Bacteroidales bacterium UBA2559 | reverse complement strand
ATGTACGTGCAACTGCACAATTCTATGGCAAGGCAGCCAAATGGGCGGTCAAACCTCTTTTGCTGCCCGAGAATACCGTAGCGGAAATCTACATCAAGTAGGCAACTGAAAGGAGTTAATCAACCGAAAATATATACTTTTGTATTGGAATACCATATTACGTTTTATAAACTACCTTGAAATCGTAAAAATATGAATGATTTGGACCAGGCAAGAGAGAGGATCAGCGCCATTGACACTGATATGGCGAAACTGTTCACCGAAAGAATGAGACAGGCCGAGATCATTGCCCAATACAAAAAGAATAACGGATTGCAGGTACATGATGAAGCAGCCGAATCGGATATTATAGAGAGGAAGCGGCAACTGGTGGATGACCCTGCCATGCAGGACTACTACATTCCCTTTATAAAAAAGGTCATGGACCTGTCTAAAGACTATCAGAACAGGCTTCTCAAGGGTATGAAAATAGGCTATAACGGCGTGCCGGGAGCTTTTGCTTACCTGGCCGCCAAAAAAGCCTATCCTACTGCCGAACTGATCTCCTACCCTGACTTTGAGACCGCCTACCGGGCATGCGAAGAGGGGTTTGTCGATGCGGTGATACTTCCGATTGAGAACAGTTTTGCCGGCGACATAGACAATGTGATGGATCTGGCATTCTCGGGCAGTCTCTATATCAACATGATGACCGACCTGAGTGTCACCCAGAATCTGCTGGGTTTGAAGGGCGCCGAGAAAAAGAACATCAAAACTGTGGCAAGCCATCCCAATGCCCTTGCACAATGCTCGAAATATATTCAGAGCTGCGGATTTGAGCAGAAACAGACCGCCAACACTGCCATGGCCGCCAAATATGTGGCCGAGAGCCGTGACATGAGCATAGGCGCCATAGCATCGGAAGAGACGGCGCGGCTGTATGGACTTGAGATTCTGGAGAAACATATCAACTCTTCGGACAACAACACGACCCGTTTTGCAACCTTCTCCAGAACGAGAAACGACTCCATACGCAAGGGACGCAAGTATGAGCACTTTGTGCTTATGTTCACGGTTCCAAACGAAGCCGGCGCGCTTGCAAAGACACTGAATATAATAGGTTCACTCGGATTCAATATGAGCAGCCTCCACAGCCGTCCTTTGAAGGGGTTGCTGTGGAATTACTACTTCTATATTGAGCTTGAGGGAAATATCAAGTCCGAAGAGGGCGATGACCTTCTCCGGCAGCTTGGAACCGTATGTGACAAGCTCAAATTACTGGGTACTTACTGATCCGGACAGAGGCCGCTTATGATAGAGCATTTTCATTCAGGAACAATCGATTACGACATTGTAATAAGGCGTGGAGCATTAGGCTGCATAGGCAACCGGCTCAATGTTGACAGGAATATTATGGTCGTGACCGATGACGGTATTCCTGCGGACTATATCCGGCGACTTATTGCCCAGTGTCCGCATAGCAGGCTTTTTACATTCCCACAGGGGGAGAAAAACAAGAATATAGACAATTTCAAGGCTATTCTTGAAAAACTGCTTGAGTACGGATTCACCCGAAAAGATGCAGTCATTGCGCTTGGAGGCGGTGTTACAGGCGACATGGCGGGATTTGCCGCATCGTGCTACATGCGCGGCATAGATTTCTTCAATATACCCACCACCCTGCTTGCACAGGTGGATTCATCGGTCGGCGGAAAGACCGGAATAGACTTTGGCGGAATAAAAAACTCCGTAGGCACATTCCACCATCCAAAAGCGGTCATTATCGATCCCGATACGCTGGAGACTCTTGACCGCCGGTTGCTGCATGAGGGGCTGGCAGAGGCCATAAAAATGGCCTCCACAAGCGACAGCGGGCTTTTTGAGCTGATAGAATCGACCGATGATCTGCGGGGTAATATAGACACTATCATTGCACGGGCTGTCAATATCAAGAAAAAAGTCGTAGAGGAGGACCCCGATGAAAAAGGCATCAGAAAACTACTTAATTTTGGTCACACCATAGGCCATGCAATAGAATCGTTATCGGGCGGAGAGCTCCTGCACGGAGAATGTGTAGCCATAGGGATGATCTATATGTCCGATGGCGAAGCCCGTGAAAGGATACGCCGGGTACTGAAAAAATACGGTTTACCCACCACATGCAACATGGATACCGATGCTCTGCTTTCGCTTATCAGACATGATAAAAAGAGAGAGGAGAGCACCGTTACCACAGTCCATGTCGAAAAAATAGGAAGCTACAGTTTTAGGAAAATGACTCTGCATGAACTGGGTAACTGCCTTAAAAACAAAGAATTATGAAGAACAGTATAGGAACAAGCCTAATCCTGACCCTATTCGGGGAATCACACGGCCCCATGATAGGAGCGCTGCTTGACGGACTTCCGCCCGGAATTAAGGTTGACGAGTCATTCATAGCCGCTCAGCTTGCAAAACGGAGACCGCAGGGAAAGACTGACACAGCACGGGTGGAAGAGGACAAATTCACCATTGCAAGCGGAGTGTTCAACGGTTACACAACCGGCGCTCCGTTATGTATTCTCATTCCAAACGAAAATGTCCGCAGTTCCGATTACGAAAAGACGGCCGGTCTTGCCAGACCTTCACATGCCGATTATGCAGCCCATATAAGATATCACGGTTTCGAGGACTACCGCGGAGGCGGCCATTTCAGCGGACGCGTCACGGCCGGCATTGTCGCCGCCGGAGCCATAGCGTTGCAGATACTGGAGAGCAAAGGGATAAAAATTGCAACCCACATATTACAGTGCGGTCATGTCAGAGACCGTGATTTCAGCAATTTTTCCACAGAACTCGATATTGTAAACTCTAGGGATTTTCCTGTGATAGCCGATGTTGAGCAAGCCATGACCGATGTAATTCTCGAAGCCCGTTCAAAAAACGATTCCGTAGGCGGCATAGTACAGACCGCCGTCACAGGCCTCATGTGCGGCATAGGCGAGCCCTGGTTCGACTCTCTTGAGGGAGTCCTGTCAAAAGCCATGTTTGCCATAGGCGGAGTAAAAGGGATCGAATTTGGGAAAGGGTTCGGCTTCGGAGCAGCATACGGCTCACAGGTTAATGACCAGCTCCATTCCGAAAACGGTATCATAAAGACATTGAGCAACAACAACGGCGGCATAAACGGCGGACTGTCAAACGGTATGCCCATATTGTTCAATCTGGCCGTCAAACCCACACCATCCATATCGCAGAGCCAGCGTACCGTCAATCTGACAACAGGCGAAAATGAAATTCTGGAGCTAAAAGGCCGTCATGACCCTGCCATAATAAGGAGAATCTGTATTGTGGTAAGCAGTCTTACCGCCATCGTTATGTGTGACATGCTGGCATTAAGATACGGAACCGACCGGTTAATGCCGGATAGAGAGTTAAAATAACCGGCACCGCACATAAGAGTTCAGATGATAACCACCATCCATAAAGGAACGGCGCACGGGGTTATAACCGCCCCGCCCTCTAAGAGCTTTGCTCACAGACAGCTTATAGCGGCTGCTCTGTCGGGCGAAGAGTGTCAGGTAAGCAATTTGGAACTGTCCGATGACATAACGGCAACCCTGGAGTGTCTGAAGGCTCTGGG
>DDLZ01000078.1:13940-19525 GCA_002340405.1 Bacteroidales bacterium UBA2559 | reverse complement strand
CGGTTAAGGTACGGAAGGCATGTGCTTATCAGCCACAGGTAGAGAATGAACCGTTCCTGACGGGCAGTAGCTTTCCTGACCCATGGCGACAGCACAGGGATAAGCAGATACATACCCAGCAAAGGGTACATGAACCACAGGTGTCCGGCATTGGCAGGAAAGTTCAACGGAATGTAGGCAACCGCAGCCCATGCCTCTTTCCATGTTGATGTACCTACAATAGCAGGGACAATGGAATAGAGTACCATGAAGACGATCATCGGCGGAACGACCCTAAGGAACCGGCGTTTGTAGAATGCCCCCCAACCCTGCCCCTCTTTCATGGGCAGCAGCAGATATGCAGAACACATCATGAAGAGCGGAACCGCCACTCTTGACATTCCATCCCAGATACCTATCCAGAGTCTGTGGTCCTGTGAAAGAATCAAATTTCCCTCAAGACCGTAGAACGTTTCCGATGCATGTACCATGATTACCAGAAAGCATGAAATCACTCTCAGATAATCCAAAAATATTATTCTGTCCGAATTCTTTGTCATCGTACAATACAACACCGCTTAATATTATTATCAGAAGCGGCGCGGACCACCACCGTGACCGTGACGCGGGGGATTGGCGGGCTGGATTTCGGGTTCCTGACCTTTATAGACCTTATAGGCATTGTTCACAGAGTGCAGGAATGCGCGCGAGGTAATGGTTGATCTGGTAATACCGTCAATTGTACCGTTGTCCTGGCGGACTTTAAGGTCGCCTTCCGACAGGTTTTTGCCTATAATATTACCCTGACCGTTTTTCTGGAACCAATCCGGCACTACGTCACCCCAACGCGGTGTTTCAGTTTGCAAAAGCACACGGTAACCGCACACCTCGCCTTTTGTATTGAAAGCCACAACGGTCCGGATTGGACCTTCGTATCCGTTGGCAACGGTTATGACAGCTGCTCCCAACTCCCTTCTGCCTCTGCGCAATGGATAGATTGTGTACTCTATGTCATGATATGTGACTGTTTTCTTCTCTTTGGCAAGATTGTTTTTGTATGAGCCAACAGTTTTGGCTACAGCTTCGACCTCTGCCGGAACCTCGTCACCGGCTGCAAGCAGTGCTGCGACCGCCACCAGCGGTACAATGCATAGAGCTAACGTGATTAATCTAGTTCTTAACATAATAAAAAATATAAGTAATTAATAATTTTAGTTTTCTATATTTGAATCGAATGAGCATAATTGACCGGTAAACAAGTTCGCTTCATAAAAGGATCCTTAATTGTAATTCAGTTTAAATATAACTTATTTTTTGACATTCTTAAAGTCGATTGGTTTAATAATAATAGCAGCTATCATTAGCTGCTCAGGTCCGCACTGAAAAGTTTGGCCTTTCCGTCTCCCAATGTGACTGCAAAAATAGATAACAGAACAATAAAAACCAAGAGCAATATACGTTCCGAACGTTTTTTTCGTTATTATTAGGTATGGAAATAACGACACGGAGATTCAGGGGTTGGCGCAGAGTCATATTCCTGATTTTAACATTATGCACCGTAATGCCGCTGCCGGCACGCCGTGTGCATATCTACGGTCGTATTTCCGATGAGAACGGTAACCCGGTCGAACTGGTAACGGTTAACGAAGACCGGACCTTGCAATCTGCCATGAGCAACCTAAAGGGCGAATACTCGCTGACAGTCACCACCTACGATGACACTGTACGCCTTACATTCCGGCTTATAGGTCACGAAACCCGCAAACGCTCTCTGACCTCTCCTCAGGACACTGTAAGGCTGGATCTGATGCTTCCAACCGCCCGATATGCTCTGGAAGGTGTCGAGATCAGAAGCACCCGACGGCAAACAGGCGGAATACAGCAGATCAACCCCGAAGGGCTGCGTTTCAATGCCGATATCGGCGGCGGCTCGGTAGAGTCAATCATAGCCACACAGGCAGGAGTTAGCAGTCGCAATGAGTTGAGCAACCAGTACAGTGTACGCGGAGGCAATTTCGATGAGAACAGCGTATATGTGAACGGTTCGGAAATAATGCGTCCGCTGCTGATCCGTGCCGGTCAGCAGGAGGGACTGAGTTTCATTAATTCCGATATGGTGGAGTCCATCGGGTTCTCCACAGGCGGATTC
The DNA here is from genome assembly GCA_002340405.1 of Bacteroidales bacterium UBA2559. Lineage (GTDB taxonomy): Bacteria > Bacteroidota > Bacteroidia > Bacteroidales > Bacteroidaceae > Colenecus. The sequence continues at coordinate 17,397 of DDLZ01000078.1, read as the reverse complement.
GACGTCTCCTACGGCGACAGGATGTCATCGGTGCTTGACATCACTTACCGTAAGCCGAAGGGCTTCGAATCAGTACTTACGGCAAGTCTTCTGGGAGGCAGCGCATTCGTCGGAGCCGGTAATGACAAGATTAGCTTTTCCGGTAGCGTACGCTACAAGACCACTTCGTATCTGCTTGGCACACTCGACACCAAGGGTGAATACGACCCCTCTTTCCTAGACTTTCAGACATATCTCTCCTGGACTCCTACTCCGAAATGGTCCATAGGAGTGATAGGAAACATATCAAGGAACAGTTACAACTTTACACCGTCAACCCGCAGCACCAGTTTTGGAACACCTGAAAATCCAAGGCATTTTAAAGTCTATTTTGACGGATGGGAAAGCGACCGGTTCAACACTGCGACCGCGGCTCTTGACATAAAGCGAAAAGTCGGTGAAAACAGTGTCATCCAACTCAACGCCTCGGCCTTCAGCAGCCGGGAGAGCGAATCGTTCGACATCATAAGCCAGTATTGGCTCGACGAAGAGGCCGGAAACCGCCAGCTTGCGATAGGCACATTTATGCAACATGCCCGTAACAGACTTCAGGCCAATGTAGTGACAACATCGCTTAAAGGAATTCATAAAACCGATGTTGCGGGNNTGGGAAATGCGCGATTCGGCCGGATATACCCTACCCTATACACAGTCCGGCCCGCTAGAGATGTACTATTCCATCAAATCCGTAAACAGCATAACAGGCCAACGGATATCGGGCTACATTCAGGACACCTGGCGACACAACCTGTCAATAGGACTGCTGACACTGAATCTGGGAGTAAGAACATCTCACTGGAATTGGAACAAGGAGCTCATTGTCAGTCCAAGACTGATAGCGGGTTTTACCCCTTCCTTCAACGAAGACTTTACATTCCGGTTCTCAACCGGCATATACCATCAGTCTCCTTTCTACAAAGAGCTTAAAGATACGATTAGCACCGGAAGCATCGGGGAGGTACGGCTAAACAGAGATATCCGTTCCCAGCGTTCATTACAGGTGGTGCTGGGCGGTGACTATGATTTCATTGTGTTTGACCGTCCGTTCCGTTTTACCGCCGAACTCTATTACAAAAAACTTGACCGGTTGATTCCGTACAACCTGGACAATGTAAGAATAATCTACTACGGAGAGAACTGTGCGCATGGATATGCGGCCGGACTTGACATGAAGCTTTTCGGCGAATTTGTCGAGGGTACCCAGTCATGGCTGACATTCTCGATAATGAACACCAGAGAAAAAATCGGCGACCAATGGCTGCCCCGTCCTTCCGACCAGCGTTTCAACCTGTCACTATACTTCACCGACACATTTCCGCGTCGCGACCGATGGAAAATGTCGTTGCGCGGCTCACTGGCCGACGGTCTGCCCTTCGGTCCTGCACGCAAAGGAATCGAATCACGTGTTTTCAGGGCGCCTGCATACAAACGTGTCGATATAGGACTCTCCTACAAGGCAATTGACGGAAACACCCGGCCTCACTATTACGGAAGAACAACTTTTTTCAAGGATATCTGGATAGGCGTTGATTGCTTCAACCTGCTTGGCATAAACAATGTAAACTCATATTACTGGATAACCGAGATTTCCGGAGCTCAGTACGCCATTCCCAACTACCTCACCGGAAGACAGTTGAACGTCAGAATTTTGGTTAATTTGAATAACTAATCCAAATCGGTTGTTTTCACACTTTTTAGCCGGACAAATGCCTGCTTTTCTTTTTTTATTATAAGGTATATTGACTATCTTTGTGCTCGCAAGCGGGGACGTACCCCACTTGGCCTTTTTTTTATTGAGTATATTAATAACTGAACCAATTAAAATTTTATGAGACCATCACACGTTGAGCATATTGGCATAGCCGTTACCTCATTGGAAGAGACTATGCCTGTCTTCGAGCTTTTGACAGGCAGCAAGTGCTACAGCATTGAGGAGGTGGCAGACCAAAAAGTTAAAACGGCCTTTTTTAAGGTGGGAGAGACTAAGATAGAGCTATTAGAGGCCACCTGCGCCGAATCACCTATAGCCAAGTTTATTGAAAAGAACGGTGGCAGAGGCGGAGTGCATCACATAGCTTTCAATGTGGAAAGTGTTGCCGAGGCCCTGGAAGAGGCTAAGAAAGCGGGCATACGTCTTATTGACGTGCAGCCGCGCAAGGGTGCCGAGAATCTGAATATAGCTTTCCTGCACCCCAAATCAACCTGTGGTGTACTGTTTGAATTTTGTGAACAACCATAATTAAATAAAAAAGAAAATGGATAATAGTAAGCTCCAGAAGCTGATAGACTATCGTGCAAAGGCAATTGCCGGAGGCGGCGAAAAAGCTATCGAGAGACATCGCGCCAAAGGCAGTTATACGGCTCGTGAACGTATCAACATGCTTCTTGACGAAGGATCATTTGAAGAGATAGACATGTTCCTGACACATCGTTGCACAGACTTCGGTATGGAAAAGAAGGTCTTTCTTGGTGATGGCGTCGCCGTAGGTTCGGGTACCATTGACGGTCGCCTGGTATATGTGTTCGCACAGGATGCCACCGTAATAGGCGGTTCTCTGTCAGAGACCATGGCACAGAAAATCTGTAAAGTAATGGATATGGCCATGAAGATGGGTGCCCCCATAATCGGTTTGAACGATTCAGGCGGCGCACGCATTCAGGAGGGCGCATCAGCCCTTGCAGGTTATGCCGAAATTTTCGAACGCAATATTCTTGCATCGGGTGTAGTGCCTCAGATTTCCGTTATTTTCGGACCTTGTGCCGGCGGTGCGGTTTACAGCCCTGCTCTGACCGACTTTGTCATAATGACCGAACAGAATTCCTACATGTTCATCACCGGACCCAAAGTTGTAAAGAGTGTAACCGGCGAAGATGTGACCGTCGAAGAACTGGGTGGCGCACATGTACATGCCACAAAATCGGGTGTGACCCATTTCGTAGCTGCAACCGAAGAAGAGGCGGCTCAAGAGGTACGCCGCCTTATCAGTTTCATTCCTCAGAACAATATGGAAGAGACTCCCGTAAAGCCCGTTACCGATGACCCCGTACGTCTTGAGGATGCGCTGAACTCTATTGTACCCAATGATCCCAACAAACCGTACGACATGAAAGATATCATCTACTCTATCGTTGATGACGGTGACTTTATGGAGGTTCATAAGGATTATGCCAAAAACATAATATGCGGTTTTGCCCGTTTCAACGGTCGCTCCACCGGTATAATTGCCAACCAGCCCAACTGGCTTGCAGGTGTGCTGGACTGCGACGCTTCGCGCAAAGCAGCCCGTTTTGTACGTTTCTGCGATGCATTCAACATTCAGATACTCACTTTGGTTGATGTGCCCGGATTCCTCTGCGGCACAGGTCAGGAGTATGCCGGTATTATAGACCATGGTGCAAAGCTCATGTTCGCATACGG
>DDLZ01000078.1:10438-13932 GCA_002340405.1 Bacteroidales bacterium UBA2559 | reverse complement strand
ATTGAGGATCCCGAAGAGCAAAAGAGATACATTGCCGAGAAAGAGGCAGAATACAATGATAAGTTTGCTTCGCCCTATCAGGCCGCTAACCGAGGTTATATTGACGATGTAATTGAGCCGAGAGCCACACGTGCACGTGTTGTACGCGCATTTGAGACGCTCCAGACCAAGCGTCTTGCCAATCCGCTCAAGAAACACAGCAACATTCCACTATAAAAGGCCTGCATTATGACATTACTTTCAATAAACTGGCCGCACGTATGGATAGTAACAGGATTGGGATTCCTTACAGTAGTTTCACTGCTGGTGTTCCTGATTTTCGTTCTGAAGCTTCTCGGTATAGTTATTACCAATACCGAAAAAACTCCTGTCAAGTCTGTTACCCTTGAAACTTCCGCTTCCGCCAAAACGGAACATGCCCCACTCGTCCCGACATCATCGGTCAATGACGATTTAGCAGCTATTGCAATGGCTCTGCATCTCTACTTCAACAGAATACACGATACAGAACCAACAGAGATAAACATCAAGAGCGTAGAGCCCGGCAATTCCCCCTGGAATTTCAAACTCTACGGAATGAATAATTTGCATCGTTAATAAAACAACACAATGAAAGAATTCAAATTCACAATAGACGGCAAGGAATACAGTGCAGCCGTTAATGAACTCGAGGATAATTTTGCCGAGGTAACACTGAACGGCAAAACCTATATGATAGAGTTAGAGAAAACTCCTGCAGCAGCTATCTCTGCACGCCGTCCCGCTGCATTAAAAGCTCCCATAGCAGCTGCCCCGGACGGTCTTTTTACAGTCAGATCACCGCTGCCCGGTTCAATCATGAAAGTTCTTGTGAAAACCGGACAGGCTGTCAAAAAAGGCGACGTACTACTCACAATGGAGTCAATGAAGATGGAAAATAATGTTATGGCCGAGGCCGATGGCACCGTAAAGAACGTGTTCGTAGAACCCGGCAATAATGTTATGCAGGATGACAAACTGGTTGAAATTAAAATAATAGCTGTCGCAGCTGCGCCTTGCGCTCCTGTTACTCCTGCCGCTCCGGCTCCAACAACATGTGCTCCCAAGGCAGCCGCTGTTCCCGCCGGCGGTTATGAAGTAACCAGTCCTCTGCCCGGCTCTATAATGAAAATTTTGGTTTCTCAGGGTCAGGATGTGAAGAGGGGCGACACACTGCTCACTCTTGAAAGTATGAAGATGGAGAATGCAATTAAGGCTGATCGCGATGGCAAGGTAACCAAAATTGCCGTAACTGTCGGACAAAGTGTTATGCAGGAGGATCTGCTTGTTGTTCTCGGATAATTGTCACTCTTAACAGATAAAAATAAATAAAAGAAATAAAAATGAGTGATATTATAGAATTCTTCAATCAGATGGGGTTTATGAATTTAACCTGGCAGCAGGGTCTGATGATTTTAATCAGCTTCTTCCTGCTCTATCTGGCTATTAAGAAACAATACGAACCGCTGCTGTTGCTTCCCATCGCATTCGGTATGCTTTTGGCAAATTTTCCGGGTGCCAATATGTACAATTCCGAGCTATGGACAAATTTCCTTGATGAAAGCAGTCCTGCATACCTCAGCTACGGTGTAATTATGCGTGAGGGAGGTCTCCTTGACATTCTGTACATAGGAGTCAAGGCCGGTATCTATCCGTGTTTGATATTTATGGGTGTAGGTGCTATGACCGATTTCGGTCCGCTGATTGCCAATCCCAAAAGTCTGCTCCTGGGTGCAGCCGCCCAACTGGGCATATTCCTGACATTCCTTGGTGCCAACGCTTTGGGCTTTACCGAAGCCGAATCTGCCTCAATAGGTATAATAGGTGGAGCCGACGGTCCCACATCTATCTTCCTGGCATCAAAACTTGCTCCCCATTTGCTTGGCCCCATAGCCATAGCCGCCTACTCGTATATGGCTTTGGTCCCGGTCATCCAGCCGCCTATTATGCGTGCTCTGACCACCAAGAAGGAGCGTGCCATAAAGATGAGCCAGCTCCGTCCGGTAAGCAAAACCGAGAAGATAATCTTTCCGATAGCCATAACCACCATAGTAGCTCTTATGCTGCCCGATGCTGCCCCTCTTGTAGGTTTCCTTATGCTGGGCAATCTGGCTAATGAATGTGGAGTTGTGGATCGTCTCAGCAAGACTATGCAGAACGAGCTTATGAATATTGTTGTGATTTTCCTGGGACTCACCGTAGGTGCTACCGCCACGGCCGAATCGTTCCTGAACATCCGCACACTGATGATTCTCGCTATGGGTATCATTGCATTCGGTGGCGGTACCGCAGGCGGTGTACTGCTTGCCAAGCTTATGAACCTGTTCTCTAAGGAGAAAGTCAATCCGCTTATCGGCTCAGCCGGTGTATCGGCCGTTCCAATGGCCGCCCGCGTATCGCAGCAGGTGGGTCAGGAAGAGAACCCCAGCAACTTCCTGCTTATGCATGCTATGGGACCGAACGTAGCCGGTGTTATCGGCTCGGCTGTCGCTGCCGGAATCCTATTGGCTATGATTGGATAAGTGTAACAGACAATTCTATCGGCTACGGGTGTTTAGCGAGCCTAAAGCTCAAACATCTGATGCCGGATATACAAAACAGTGACNNTCACTGTTTTGTATATCCGGTCAAAAAGACCGCCCCGGGACCACAACTCTGCCCGTCTTTAATTGCGCCCCTCAATATTATCGGCTATTAAGGAATCACAACTGTAGGTTTGAAAGTCTTAGCCTCCTCGGGAGTGATTTGAGCGTACGCAATGATTATAACGATATCGCCGACCGATACCAAACGCGCTGCAGCGCCATTCAGACATACCTCCTTTGAGCCGCGCTTTCCACGGATCGCATATGTAATGATGCGGGCTCCGTTGGTGACATCGACAACGTGAACCTGCTCACCGTCTATAATACCGGCCGCATCCATCCAGTTGCCGTCAATAGTTATACTGCCAATATAATTTATGTTGGCATCGGTCACTTTGACACGGTGAAGTTTGGATTTAAGTACAGTCAGTAACATTATTCTTTATACTTTATATTGTCAATAAGTCTTACCTTACCGCAGTGTACGGCAACGCAACCCACGATATAATCCGTGGCATCCCAGTTGTCAACGGGTTGCAGGTTGCGACCGTCAACAATCTCGTAATACTCCACCTCAAGTCCATTGAACGAGTTAATGGTATCAATCACATATTTACGGGTTGACGGAAGAGTATGACGCCGGGCATAATAGCGACTCTCAAACAGAGTATGGGCTATTTTGGCCGCCAGCTTCCTTTCAGCCTTGCTCAAAAGCATATTACGTGAACTCATAGCCATACCGTCCTCATCGCGTACTATCGGACATCCCACAATCTCTATGTTAAGATCAAGCTGACGTACCATATCACGGATAATGACCATCTGCTGGAAATCTTTCTCGCCGAAATAAGCACGGTCCGGTTCCACAGCATAGAACAGTTTACTTACAAT
>DDLZ01000078.1:1246-10343 GCA_002340405.1 Bacteroidales bacterium UBA2559 | reverse complement strand
CCCTCATGAAGGGCTCCCATTGTCGGCACCAAACCTATATTTTTTCCGGCTTTACGGTAAGGTTCAAGAGCCTCTTTTAACTCCTTTATGGTTGAAATTACTTGCATCATATGCTTCGCAGCTTATGTTTTAAAAAGTCCGCAAAATAAGCCATTTTTTATCAAATTTCAAAAGATTTGACTACAAAGTGCTTGTCAAAACCATGTTTTTTTATATCTTTGCATTTAAATGCCAAAAAACAGATACTCATTATGAGCGGAAAAAAAATTCTATTTATTGCTGATAATATCTCTCCTTTCGTAGAGTCCTCTCCAATGTCTGACTATTGCAGAGAATTAGCCCAAAGCATACAGGAATCAGGAAATGAAATACGCACCTTCATGCCTAAGTGGGGGTCAATAAATGAACGCAGGAACCAACTTCACGAAGTGATTCGCCTGTCGGGCATGAATCTGATCATAAATGATACGGATCATCCCCTCATCATTAAAGTAGCATCACTGCAATCCTCCAGAATTCAGGTATATTTCATTGACAACGATGATTTTTTCCAGAACCGCCTTATGACAACCGACGAAGATGGAGTTGAATATCAAGATAATGACGAACGTACCATCTTTTTTGCCCGCGGTGTACTTGAAACCGTAATGAAGTTACGCTGGAGCCCCGATGTCATCCATTGTCACGGATGGCTTTCGGCGCTTATACCTCTGTATGTCAAGACGGCATATAAGGATGAGCCCGTATTCCGCTCCTCAAAGATTATTTATTCTCTTTATGACAAGGCATTTAGCAATACTTTTCATGATAATTTCCCGGAGTTGATCCCTACTAAAGATATGGTGATCCAGGATGTCGGTACATTTAAGTTCCCAATCGATTATAATTCACTAATGTGTAAGGCCATGGATTTCTCGGACGGAGTGATTTGTAATTCAAAAGAGGTTGACCCCGAGCTTATCAAGTACGCCAAATCAAAAAAATTACCTGTGCTGAAATGTACAAAGGCCGGTATCGCACCTGAAAGAATAAACGAGTTATACAACACAATCTGACTACTATTTCTAACTTATTCTTATGAATAATATCAAGGCATTGGCTTGCAGTATAGTTGCAGTATTATTTCTAATGTCCTGTGACTCTGATACTTCAATTCTTGGAGGATCGGTATCTTTTTCCGATGACATAGTCAACATAAGCTCCGACACATGTTTTGCAACATCGCGCTCCGTGGCCACTATTGATTCGCTGCTCATGAAAACAACTCTGTGTACGCTTGGTCAATACACAGACCCATTGACGGGGAGCAGATTCAGCTCCGGTTATTTGACACAACTCAACTGCATAGAAAACTTCCATCTGCCGGATTCGATTTACGGCATCGGCGATCATAAGTTCCCTGACTGGTTTATTGACAGAGTCGGCACATCGGACCCCTATTATGCGAATATAAGACTCTATTTCCAGGATTTTTTTGGAGATTCGTTAAACACCGTAAAGATAGACGTTTTCATTTTGGACAAAATGCTTGACGGCAACAAGCGTTACTACCATGATCTCAATCCGAAAGATTACTATGACGAGAATTCGAAGCCTGTAGCAAGCGCCTTGATATCGGCTTTAAACTTGCTTGAATCCGATTCACTGCGTGCTACAACAAACTACCAACCCTCTCTGACATTCAGACTTCCGGATTCCATAGCATATAAAATTTTAAGTTCATATTATACCGATGAAGGAAGAGACTGGTTTGCCAACTCAACAACATTTATGCAAAACCTGTGCAAAGGATTCTACGTTCGTTGCACACAGGGCGACGGTTCAATCTTCTACATTTATAAAACCGTGCTCGAAGTTAACTTCAAATGCATAACTTATAACAATAAGAATGAGGCAAATTATGGTTCATATATGGCTGAGTTTACAGGCAACGAAGAGGTCCTTCAGGTCAGCAGTATAGAATGGACCGGACTGGACGACGTCCTGAATGACAACAACTGCTCATGGATCAAGAGTCCGTGCGGCGTTCTGACCGAAATAGCCCTGCCTGTCGATGAAATGAAAAAGGGAGGCACATCGGTACTCAACTCGGCGAAGATAATTTTGTCAACTGTAAACACTCCCTCACAGCGTTTTAAGCCTTCTGCTCCCGGTCAACTTCTTCTTATAAGACGAAATAAAGTCAGGAGTTTCTTTGATGGGAATAATAAAAATGATGATATAGAATCCTTTATAGCTACATTTGATAAAAATAAGGGTACATATACCTACGGAAATATTGCCGATATGGTGGAGAAAATGTGCGATGACCGTTCGGAATGGCTCGAAGCACAAGGTCTGGCTGACAATCAGGCCGGAAAGGACGCATACGCACAAGCCCACCCCGACTGGAACAAAGTAGTTTTGATACCGGTTCTTTCCAAAAAGGGTTCTACTTCACAAGTGATAAGCTACATTGCCGACACCTACATGCACCAGGTTAAGCTGGCAGGCGGTTCCGGCAGACCTATCAGCATTTTCACGATCAGCTCAAACCGCTGAAAACGCCGGACAACCTTACCTTGATCTTTACACACTATCAAGCTTTTTTCTTTGGTGATTGCTTGTCAGATTCTTTCTTGGGCACCGATTTCTTTGCAGCTACCGCTTTCTTTGCCGGTTTCTTTTCAGGCTCGGCCTTTGATTTCTGTGCCGATTTCAGGCGTACAATCTGTTTTTCAAGAGACAGTATCATCTTATCCTGATTCTGTATGATTGTCTGCAGAGCGTTCAACTCCTCAATATTTATTTCCTGCGGGAATGAACGGTTTACCCTCTGAATAAAATCACCCAAAATATTCATATAGTTGGTAAATGCATCATACGGCGATTCGTATATACCCCGATTCATATAGACCGAATTATTTTTGGTGGTCATAAAACGGAAATTGTTGCTCGCCTGTAGGTAATCCCAATCCTGAAGAATACGTTTGTCTCTAAGTAGTATTACACGATCGGCTATGGAATAGAGCTTGCTGAAAGCCTCACGCTGCATCTGGTTACCCAACCAGCAACTGGTATCACGTTCTTCGTCATTCCAGGACATCGGATATGGAACCTCAATAGCCGACACCGATTCATGGTTCTTGATAATCTCCGATGGAGTGGCAAACTGAACATTGCGTTTTTTAGCACATGCAGGAAGACTCTTGATGAATTCCAGAATGTGCGAACTGAGAGGCTGATAAATACCTAAAGCGCTTAGTTCCATGAATATATTGAATATACCCTCCTCCTCGGGACTCTGAGCAATCCAATCCATATATGTATCGGCCATAAGCGGATATGATACCCATGACGGATCGGAAAAACGCAGACTTATGTCATCGGACAACTTGAAATCGCGGGTAAACACCTTTAATTTTGGATTCAGAGCGCAATGATAAAGATAGTGTGGATTCTTCCAACCCAGAACATGTTTGGCACCCTCGGTCAAGACTCCCTTAAAGCCCATATCAGCCACAAGCGCTCCTATTTCATCACTATAGATCATGCTTGAGTTCCTGAATATTTTGGGTTTCTGACCAAAGAGATTGTTAATCCTTTCTGCCTGACGCTTGGTCTCATCACGGAAGTACTGCTCTCCTTTAGGTGACAGCGACGAAAGACCGTGCGAATAGGGTTCTGCCAAAAATTCGCAACAATTGGTTTCGTTCAATTCCTGAAGCAGATCCATAACCTGCGGAGCATAGCGCTCCAACTGTTCTATACCTACACCCGAAAGCGATATGGCCACCTTGAAAGCACCTTCGTTTTTACGCGCCATATCAATAAGCACCTTCAGTGCCGGGATGTATGAATTCTCGGCAATATTGCTAATGCTCGTTTCATTGGCGTAATCATCATAATAGTAGTGATCCGAACCGATATCGAAAAAACGATACCTCTTCAGATGATTGATCTGATGAATTTCAAAATAGAGACAGATTGTTTTCATATATCTTGTTTTTATTATTCCACAATTTTATTTAATGCCCAAAACCTTTTTGTAACGTTTCAGAACGCGTTCACCTACTTTATCCCAAGTGATGGCATCAACCTCCTTCTTACCCTCAATCTTCAGATACTCGTAGAGTGAGGGGTAATTACATATTGCATAGATAGCATCGGCCATAGCATGAATATCCCAGTAGTCGGTCTTAATACACTTTTCAAGAATCTCGGCACAACCGGACTGCTTTGATATTATGGTCGGCACCTCACATTGCATAGCCTCCAGTGGTGAAATGCCAAACGGCTCGGATACGGATGGCATTATATAGACATCGCTCGCCTTCAAGCACTCATATACCTGCTTCCCTCTCATAAAACCCGGGAAATGGAACCTGTCGGCGATTCCTCTGTGAGCAACCATACGAATCATATCATTCATCATATCGCCGCTTCCTGCCATGCAAAATCTTATGTCATGGGTACGTTTCAGTACAAGCGCCGCGGCTTCAACGAAATACTCGGGTCCTTTCTGCATTGTTATGCGCCCCAGGAAAGTTACGACCTTCTCATAGGGTTTCTTATTGGGTACAATATCCTGAATCTCCTGTGTCAAAGGCTCAACGGCATTATGCATTGTAGAGACCTTACGCGGGTCCTGATGATATTTGTTTATAACGGTCTGGCGGGTCAGCTCGCTGACGCACATTATGTGATCGGCATGGTCCATACCGTTCTTCTCGATAGAATATACAGTAGGATTGACATTACCCCGGCTCCTGTCAAAATCGGTGGCATGGACATGGATCACCAACGGCTTGCCGCTGACCATCTTGGCATGTATGCCTGCCGGATAGGTCACCCAGTCATGAGAATGGATTATATCATACTGTTCCGATCTTGCAACCACACCCGCAACTATTGAATAGTTGTTAATCTCTTCGTAGATATTGTCCGTATAACGTCCCGAAAATCCAATGCAACCTATATCATCTGTATAAAGGTAGCCGAAATCGGAATAAATATGCTCCCGACACCTGAAATAATCCTGGGGATCCATCCAGGGATACCTGTTTTTCAGTAATTCCGAATCAGGATTACGCCAAACCACCGGAATGGTATTCATGCCTAAAATCTTCATGAAGCTCTGATCCTCATCACCCCAAGGTTTAGGCAGGCAAAACGTTATGTCAACGTCTCTCTGTTGGGCCAATCCCCTTGTCAATCCAAAACTGGCTGTTCCCAATCCTCCCAAAATATGGGGTGGAAACTCCCAACCGAACATCAGTACTTTCATATTGCAGTTTTATTCAAATTCATTCACAATCTTCATGGTTCTCAGAATCTCTGCCACATTCATGGCAAACGAAACAGCACCCCTACCCTTAAATGGAGGATCTCCGTCAAAAAGCTCGGGCAGCGAACCAATACAATGCAATGACATTTCATCCTCGTAATCTACCATATGCCTTTCGACAAATGAAAGACCGCTCATACGGAACACCTTGAGATAGGCTTCAAAATAGAATCCGGCCAACCATGGCCAGGCTGTCCCCTGATGATATGCATAATCACGTTCACGCTGCGGTCCGGAATAATTTGGGTTATATCCAAAACTCTTAGGACTGAGCGAACGTATTCCCTTTGGAGTAAGAAGTTCTTTGGTCACTATATCAACCACCGACTTCTTCTGCTTGGCATCCAGCGGGGAATAATCAAACGCAGCAGCAAAAATCTGATTCGGACGTACACTCCAGTCAGGAACATTCCCGTCAACAAAATCAAACAGATAACCATGCTCATTCAGGAAAGTCTTCAGGAATGACTTACCTGCATTCGATGCAATGGACTCAAGCTTTCTGGAGTAATCTGCCTTTCCAAATTCCTTTGACAAATCGGCGGTGAACATCAGTGCATTATACCATAAGGCATTGATTTCCACCACATAACCTGTTCTTGGGATAACCGGAACACCTTTAACCGAAGAGTTCATCCACGTCTCAGCCTTCTCTTTTCCATTGATGTGGACCAACCCATTGCTGTGTACAAAGAAATTGTAATGACGGTTATAACGCAGAAAATCCATTATTTCAATAAGCAGGGCGCCATATTTTTTCCACGCCTCTTCGCGGGAAACATATTTAGCATACTGCTGAATAGCCCATACTGCCCAAAGTAAGACGTCGGGGTGTTCAATCTCATGAATCTGGAGCTTAAACGGCTCACCCCTCATGAAACTCCTTATGGCTTCTTGGGCCGTTGTCATCGCCGATTCAAATTCCGATGTTTCCTGCAGGGCCAGCGTCAGTCCGGGCAATGCAATAAACATATCACGTGCTCTGCACTTGAACCACGGATATCCTGCAAGAATATAATGATGACCATCAATCTTGTTATGGAACTGGTGTGCAGCATTCTTAAGACAATTGTAAAAATTATCTCTCGGAGTGCGATCGTTAACCTCAATGGTAAAAGTTCTTTTCAACCCCTTGGTCTTGACCTCCGAAACACCGGCTGAAAAGACTACCGTTTCACCTTTCTTTATTGGGAACTCAAAATAGCCGGGTACATAAAGATCTTCATTGAAATCATATCCGCGCTCAAGCTCCTTGAAATATTCGAATCCGCGATACCAATCCGGACGGAATACAAATTCATTCTCTTTGCTAAGCTGCATGAAAAGTTCCGGATAACCGTGATACATGCGGGTTTTGATACCGTTCTCCACTATGTGATATTCACGGCTTGCATGAGTGTTTTCATGCGTAAACCTATTGGCGCTGCGGAAAGCCAGATAGGGTTGCAGCCTCAAAACAGTATCCGAATGAGCATCGAGCAGAGTATATCTTATAAGTATCCTGTTTTCGTTATGCTCAAAAAGTTTTTCTTTCTTAAGCACAACTCCTCCCACGCGATAAACGGCTGTAGGAACTTTATCACAATAGAACTCTCTGATATATTTATGGCCCTTAGGACTGAAATTATATCCCCGAAACTGGTGAACTCCTAAATTGAATTCAGCACCATGTTGTATAACGGTCTCGTCAAGCGCAGAAAGCAACACATGATTTTCATTGTCAAGCTCAGGGAGCGGTACAACCAGAAGTCCATGATACTTTCTGGTATTGCAATCCACTATGGTGGTGCAATGGTATGCGCCGGATCTGTTAGTTCTTAGAATCTCTCTTGGAAGCGTCTCCTCAAGATTGGTCATTAGAGTTTTTTCAAAACGCAGATAGCTCATGAATTCGTATATAAATGTATATTAAATCAATATTATTGCAGAAATTCAAAATGTAGCTTCACATTTCTATTTCAGTTACACAAATGTAATCAAAAAATGCATTTATTAAGTAAATTTGCACAACAAAAATCCATTTTAGAGAAAATTTTTCAAAATGAATAAAATAATTTCCAAAAAACAGTTTTCTGAGAATGTTTTCAAGTTTGAAGTCGAAGCCCCACTCATAGCTAAGTCACGCAGAGCAGGTCACTTTGTCATTGTCCGTGTAGGTAAGGAGGGAGAGCGCATTCCATATACAATAACCGACTCCGACCCGAAGAGAGGCACCATTACTCTGGTAGTACAGCGCATCGGACTCTCTTCAAGCAAATTGTGCCTTCTGGAACCGGGTGATCTTATAACCGACGTGGTAGGTCCTCTGGGACAGGCCACCCACATTGAAAAGTTCGGAACTGTACTGTGCGCAGGCGGCGGCGTGGGAACCGCTCCCATGCTGCCTATCATAAAAGCTCTGAAAGAGGCCGGCAACAGGGTCATTTCAGTTATTGCAGGCCGCACAAAGGAACTCATTATACTTGAAGATGAAATACGTCAATATTCCGATGAGGTCATCATCATGACCGATGACGGTTCATACGGCAACAAGGGTGTCGTAACTGTCGGGATGGAGAGTGTCATTCAAAGAGAAAAAATTGACAAATGCTTTGCCATAGGACCCGCCATTATGATGAAGTTTTGCTGTCTGCTTACGCAGAAATACGGAATTCGGACCGATGTCTCCCTCAACACCATAATGGTTGACGGAACCGGAATGTGCGGTGCATGTCGCGTGAGCGTAGGCGGAAAAACCAAGTTCGTATGTGTGGACGGCCCCGAATTTGACGGACATCAGGTTGACTGGGACGAGATGATGAAACGTATGGGAGCCTTCAGGGAGATTGAGTTCGAAGAGATGAAAAAACTCGAAGCATCTCTATCCGGAACCGCAGGAACTGCTGCCGGACAGAATGCCGGAAAAAGCATAGGACAGAGCACAGAAGCAAGCGCCGCACAAGGTACCGGACAGACTACCGCAAAGGCCGCCGGAACAGAGACAGCCAAAGCTGCCGGAGATGATACTGAATCCATCGACGTTCTGTGCGACCGCAATGCTGAGTGGCGCAATGAACTGCGCAGTTTAATGAAACCTAAAGAGCGTAGTTCTATTGAACGCTGTGTGATGAACGAGCTGGCTCCCGACTACCGCCGCCACAGCCGTCGCGAGGAGGTCAATCAGGGACTCACCGAAGAGCAGGCTCTGCTCGAAGCAAAACGTTGCCTTGACTGTGTCAACCCCTCATGTATGGAGGGTTGCCCTGTCAACATTGAAATACCCTCATTTATAAAAAACATAGAGCGCGGCAACTATTTGGCAGCAGCCAGAGTTCTCAAGCATACCAGCTCTTTACCTGCCGTATGCGGTCGTGTCTGCCCGCAGGAGAAACAGTGCGAATCCACATGCATATATGTCAAGATGGGCAAAAAACCTGTTGCCATCGGCTATCTGGAGCGTTTTGCCGCCGACTACGAGCATAATAGCGGCAACATATCGATACCCGATGTTGCAGCCCCCAACGGTATCAAGATTGCCGTGATAGGTTCCGGTCCTGCTGGCCTTACATTCGCAGGCGATATGGCCAAACTGGGTTATGACGTTACCGTATTTGAGGCGCTTCACGAGATAGGCGGTGTACTTAAATACGGTATTCCCGAGTTCCGTCTGCCCAACAGAATTGTTGACACCGAAATAGACAATCTCCGGAAAATGGGCGTCAGCTTTGTAACGAATTGTATCATCGGAAAGACCATTAACGTAAGCGACCTTGAAGACCGGGGATACAAGGG
>DDLZ01000078.1:0-1103 GCA_002340405.1 Bacteroidales bacterium UBA2559 | reverse complement strand
GCCGACCGCGCCATAATCGTTTACCGTCGCTCCGAAGAGGAGATGCCGGCACGCCTTGAAGAGGTTGAACATGCCAAAGAGGAGGGTGTTGAATTCATGACGCTGCACAACCCCATACGCTATATCGGCGATGAGAACGGCCGCATAAAACAGGCTGTACTCGAAAAGATGGAGCTTGGCGAACCCGGTGTCGACGGTCGCCGCAGCCCTGTTCCCACAGGCAAAACCATCACAATCGATGTTGATATGGCAATTGTGGCCGTAGGCGTATCTCCCAACCCCATAGTACCCAAATCAATCAAAGGTCTGGAACTGGGACGCAAAAACACCATAGCCGTAAACGACTCCATGCAGTCATCCATACCGACCATATTTGCCGGCGGTGACATCGTGCGCGGAGGCGCTACGGTCATCCTGGCCATGGGCGACGGCCGCCGCGCCGCAGTCTCCATGCATCAGCAGTTAAGCTGAATCAACCGCAAAGTTGCTCCCGTCCACCTCAATGGGTGGCATCAGCTTCGGCTCGGCAATTATTAATTACACGCAGGTCGTATCGTTAAATATTTCCCTGTCTGTTAATTCTTAAAAATTCTTAAATAATTAGATTCTCGTAAATATTTAATTGATAAAGAGATTATTATAATAGAAATATACTATTTTGCTTGAAGTAGATGATCGCTCTCAGAACGAACTTAGATGTGAACCTTATATTACGAACCTCAAAATAAAAGCAACCCATGAAGAGAATAATTGAAAAATCCTTGATGCTGGCATGTATTGCATGCTTTAGCTTCGGCTTCGTCTCTTGCGATTCTGACAAGAACGACGTTCTAGATGTTTTATCGGACAAACAGACGGAAAACACAGACAACATTGATCAAACTCCCCCTTCAGGCCTTTATTGTAAAGTTTACGATTTAGGAACTGATGCAAAATGGATAAACATTCCTGAGGTTCCGTTTGAAACAGCCGATATGATTGTCATCAA
Source organism: Bacteroidales bacterium UBA2559 (assembly GCA_002340405.1). Classification (GTDB taxonomy): domain Bacteria; phylum Bacteroidota; class Bacteroidia; order Bacteroidales; family Bacteroidaceae; genus Colenecus. Next base: position 115 of record DDLZ01000078.1, on the reverse strand, counting down.
CAGCGATGAGGAGATGAAACAATACGTAGAAGGCGGGTATGCTCCAATAGACTTTGAGAAGTACACCTTATTGCTTGCTTATGGTCAAGAGCCTTACATGAACTATCCTGGTAAT
>DDLZ01000072.1:11883-12127 GCA_002340405.1 Bacteroidales bacterium UBA2559 | reverse complement strand
GCCCCGCGGAAGGGACTCGAAAGGGTTGGCCAAGGTGCTGTGCCGCATGTTGCTACCCTACAAGGACGTGATAAGGACGATCACCACGGACAACGGCTTGGAGTTCGCGGCGCACGAACGGATCACGGAGATGCTGGAAGCCCCGGTGTACTTCACCGACCCCTATTCGGCATGGCAAAAAGGATCGATCGAAAACGCGAACAAGCTCATCCGGCAATACATCCCCAAGGGGGCGTCCTTCAAG
>DDLZ01000072.1:0-11806 GCA_002340405.1 Bacteroidales bacterium UBA2559 | reverse complement strand
CTTTACTATCTTACATTCGGTTTTTTCCCTCTATCGGGTTTGTTTTTTTATTTTTTTGGCTACATTTGTTCCGTGCATGCCGTGCATGTTTAATTTTTATTATTCTCCGTAATTTAAAAGCGAGGTTTAAAACTATTCAAACGACTCTATATGAATACAAGGATTCAAGAATTGACGGACATCATTTACAATGAGGGTGTGGTAAAAGGGCAGGAGGAGGCCGACCGTATTCTGGCCGAAGCCAACGAAAAGGCCCGGACGATTCTGGCAGAAGCACGTAAGAATGCCAACGAGATTCTTACAAATGCCGGAAAAGAGAGTGCCGCAAATGCTGAAAATGTCCGCAAGGAACTCAAACTCTATGCTTCACAGGCAATCAGTGCCCTTAAGTCCGAAATCACCACTGTGATCAGTGATAAGGTTATATCCGATTCGGTCAAGGGCTTTACCGCAAACCAAAATGATTTCAATGCCTTTATTCTCTCTTTGGCTGCCGAATGGGCTAGGAGAGAGAATATTGTCATCTCAACTGCCGATGCCGAAAAGTTGCGCAAGTACTTCCTTGCCAAATCTAAGGCTCTGCTTGATAGCGGTGTTGAGATACGGCAGGTGAACGGACAGGAGGCCGCTTTCTCAATATCGCCGGCCGACGGGTCGTATAAGGTGAATTTTGGTGAGCAGGAGTTTGAGGAGTGGTTTAAATCAATGCTTCGCCCACAACTGGTAGAAATACTCTTCTAAATTCCGGTAATGGGCAAATACTACTATCTTATAACCGGTCTGGCCGACATATCGTTCGATGATGTTAAGGCTCCCTACACGCTTGACGCTTTTCGCGAGCAGGTGTGGAGTTACATATCGAAGAGAGACCGCCGGATTATGGACCTGCTCCTGCTGGAGACGGATTGCCACAACATACTGTCGCTGCTGCGTGACGGCGAACTCTCTTCCGATGCTCGCACAGGGTTATATACGCTCCCGCAAATGGAGGAGATGGTGGCGGCTGTCAAGGCCGATGACTGTGTGGAGACGGAGCATCCTTTCCTCCCTCTGTTTATAAAGGAGTATTTAAGTGATGAATGGCAGATGCAGGCTGGATTTGCCGTGGACCGTATTTTGTCCATGTTCTACGAATATGCAATGCGTTCAAAAAACGGTTTCGTAAGTGACTGGTACAGGTTCAATTTGGACCTGAACAATATCCAGTCGGCCTTCACAGCCCGCAAATACGGTCTTGACATCAGGAGTCTGATTGTCGGAACAGGCGACGTGGCCGAGGCGCTGCGTACATCGGGAGCGCGTGACTGGGGTCTCTCTCAGGAGGTAAATTTTTTTGACGAAATGGCCCGTATTCAGGAGGTAGAGGACCTGACGCAGAGAGAACACAGCATAGACATGCTGAAATGGAACTGGCTTGAGGAGAAGACTTTCTTCCACTATTTTACGGTAGAGATACTCTTTTCATATATGGTCAGACTCGGTATAATAGAAAGATGGGCTTTGCTGGACCGTGACAGCGGTCAGCGTCTTTTCCGCCGGTTGATAGGCGGACTTAAAGACCAGATAGAAGCACCCGTTGAATTCCGGGATGTTTTCGACAGGCCGGGCAGGTAAGGGTGTTTTTACCCGCTTTTGAATGGAATTACGGTTGCATGAAATGAAACAAATTAAAACAGAATAGATGGCTACAAAAGGAAAAGTAAGCGGAGTCATTGCCAATATGGTCACACTAAAGGTTGACGGACCGGTTGCGCAGAATGAGATCTGCTACATTGAGACAGGCGGCGACAGACTGATGTCCGAGGTTATTAAGGTGGCAGGCGAAGATGTGTATGTACAGGTCTTCGAGAGCACCCGCGGACTGAAGATAGGTGCGCCGGCTGATTTTTCCGGTCATATGCTTGAGGTGACCCTGGGTCCCGGTATGTTGTCAAAAAATTTTGATGGCTTGCAGAATGACTTGGACAAGATGAAGGGTGTGTTCCTAAAACGCGGCGAATACACCTATCCATTGGATAATGACCGCCTGTGGAGGTTCGAACCCATAGTTAAGGCGGGCGACAAAGTTTGTGCTTCGGCATGGCTTGGAAAGGTTGAGGAGAATTTTCAACCGCTCAAAATCATGGCGCCTTTCACGCTGGAGGGTGAATATACCGTCAAGTCGATAGTGCCTGATGGCGAGTACCGCATAATAGATACAATTGCGGTGCTGGAGAATGCCAAAGGCGATAAAATCGATGTGAATATGATTCAAAAGTGGCCCGTAAAAGTGGCCATGACCAACTACGTCGAGAAGTTGCGCCCCTTTAAGCTGCTTGAAACCGGGGTGCGCTTGATAGATACTCTGAATCCGATTGTCGAGGGAGGTACGGGATTTATTCCCGGGCCGTTCGGTACCGGCAAGACGGTACTGCAACACTCCATATCGAAGCAGGCCGAGGCTGACATAGTTATCATAGCCGCCTGTGGTGAGCGTGCCAACGAAGTGGTGGAAATTTTTACCGAGTTCCCCAACCTGGACGACCCCCATACCGGGCGTAAACTCATAGAGCGTACCATTATTGTTGCCAACACCTCAAACATGCCGGTAGCCGCACGTGAAGCATCGGTCTATACAGCTATGACTATTGCCGAGTATTACCGCTCGATGGGGCTTAGGGTGCTGCTTATGGCCGACTCGACAAGCCGCTGGGCTCAGGCTCTGCGTGAGATGTCCAACCGTATGGAGGAGCTTCCCGGTCCGGATGCCTTCCCCATGGATATTTCATCGATTATTGCAAACTTCTACAGCCGTTCTGGTTACGTGATTCTCTATAACGGAGAGCAGGGCTCCATTACCTTTATAGGTACGGTGTCGCCTGCCGGCGGTAACCTGAAGGATCCCGTTGTTGAGAATACCAAGAAGGTGGCCCGCTGCTTCTATTCACTTGAACAGGAACGGGCCGACAGGAAGCGCTATCCGGCCATCAATCCGATTGACTCCTATTCCAAATATCTGGACTATCCCGAATTCGAAAAATATATTTCAGAGCGTATAAACGACCAATGGATCCCCAAGGTGAACGAACTTAAGACTCTTCTGCTCAGAGGTAAGGAGATAGCGGAACAGATCAACATTTTGGGTGACGACGGCGTGCCGGTCGATTACCATATCACCTTCTGGAAGTCCGAGTTGATTGACTTCATACTGCTGCAGCAGGATGCTTTTGACCAGATTGATGCCGTCACTCCCATGGAGCGTCAGGAGTCTATTGTGAACCGTGTTATTGACATCTGTCGTCTTGATTTCAAGTTTGACAATTTCCTCGATGTAATTGACTACTTCAAGAGGGTTATCAACCTGTGCAAACAGATGAACTATCAGGTATTTGAGTCCGATAAGTATTTTGAATATGAGAAGCAGCTTAAGGAGCTTATAGCAGAACGTACAAACGCATAACCTTATATTGATATGACGACAAAGGCATTTCAGAAGATATACACCAAGATAAATCAGATTACGAAGGCTACCTGCACTTTGAAGGCGCAGGATGTGGGCTATGACGAGCTTGCCTTGATTGACGGCCGTCTTGCCCAAGTGGTAAAGATAGCAGGTGACGAAATCACGCTGCAGGTGTTTCAGGGTACCAACGGTATTCCTACAAACGCCGAGGTTGTCTTCCTTGGCAAGGCTCCTACGCTAAAGGTGGGCGAGGAGTTGGCCGGCCGTTTCTTCAACGCATACGGTGACCCGATTGACGGAGGCCCCCCGGTTGAAGGCAGGGAGGTCGAGATAGGAGGCCCGTCGGTAAATCCGGTTCGCCGCAAGCAGCCCTCGGAGTTGATAGCTACCGGCATATCCGGTATTGACCTTAACAATACGCTGGTTTCGGGTCAGAAGATCCCTTTCTTTGCCGACCCCGACCAGCCCTTCAATCAGGTTATGGCCACCGTGGCCATGCGTGCCAAGACCGATAAGATCATTTTGGGCGGCATGGGTATGACCTATGACGACTATCTCTACTTTAAGAACGTCTTTTCAAACGCCGGTGCCATGGACCGTATAATCTGTTTCATGAACACCACCGAAGATCCTGCCGTAGAGCGTCTGCTTGTACCCGATATGGCACTTACCGCAGCCGAATATTTTGCTGTCGAGAAGAATGAAAAGGTGTTGGTGCTGCTCAGCGACATGACATCGTATGCCGATGCCCTGGCTATTGTCTCCAACCGTATGGACCAGATCCCGTCCAAGGACTCCATGCCGGGTTCGCTCTATTCGGATTTGGCCAAGATTTACGAAAAGGCCGTACAGTTCCCCGAAGGCGGTTCGATTACCATAATCGCTGTAACCACACTTTCAGGCGACGATATTACTCATGCCGTACCCGATAATACCGGTTACATTACCGAGGGTCAGTTATTCCTGCGCCGTGACAGTGATATAGGTAAGGTGATTGTGGACCCGTTCCGTTCGCTCTCCAGGCTTAAACAACTTGTTAACGGCAAAAAGACCCGCGCCGACCATCCGCAGGTGATGAACGCTGCCGTGCGTCTCTATGCCGATGCATCAAATGCCAAGACGAAGGTGGAGAACGGATTTGACCTTACCGACTATGACGAGCGTACGCTCTCATTTGCGCGCGACTATTCCGACAAATTGCTGGCTATTGACGTCAACCTCGATACCACCGAGATGCTCGATGTGACCTGGAATCTGTTCGCCAAATATTTCAATCCCGATGAGGTTAACATTAAGGCTTCGATTGTTGAACAATATTGGCCAAAGGAGGTTTGATTTTGTCCGAAAAGTCTAAAATTTTATCAGAATTAGCTTATGAACATCAAATTCCAATATAACAAGACATCGCTACAACATCTTGAAAAGCAGTTGAAAGTGCGTATGCGTAACCTGCCTGTTCTGAAGAACAAGGAGAGTGCGTTACGTCTTGAGGTAAAGAGATGTAAAGATGACTTGAAAAGGCTTGAAGAGCAGTTGGAGAATGAGATCTCCAGGTACGATTCGATGTTCGCACTATGGAACGAGTTTAATCCTTCGCTGATCAGGGTGGCCGATGTCCATATCAGTGTCAGGAAAATTGCAGGAACACGCATTCCGGTACTTGACGAAGTGGACTTTGAGGTTACTCCGTTCAGCCTGTTCAGTCAGCCTAAATGGTACTACGATGGCATAAACATTATGCAGGGACTGGCCGAAACCGCAATTCTGACCGAGTTTACAACGGCTAAACTGGCCCTGTTGGAGAAGGCCCGCAAAAAGACCACCCAGAAGGTGAATCTTTTTGAAAAGGTGCAGATCCCGGGTTATGAGGATGCCATACGTAAGATAAAGCGCTTCATGGAGGATGAGGAGAATCTCTCCAAGTCCAGCCAAAAAATTTTGAAATCGCTGCTTGAACAGCGGGAATTGGAAAAAAAGAGGGAGGCCGGGCTATGATTACAAAAATGAAGAAACTCATCTTCCTTGTACACAACAAGGAGTATGAACCGTTTCTGGAACAGTTGCGTTCGCTTGGCGTGGTGCATGTGATCAAGAAGCAGCAGGGCGCCATTCAGGATGCTGAGCTGCACAATGATATCAACATGCTGGGACGTCTCCGCACTCTGCTGCGTGAGTTGTCTCCTTTGACAAAAGGGAACTCAAACGAAACTTCTTCGTTAGAGTCGGTCAATGCCTATTCCGTTCTGGAAGAATACGATGCTTTGATGGATGAGAAGGCCGCTCTTGAGCAACGTTTGCAGGTGTTGTCGCGTGACCGCGCCCAACTGCAACCCTGGGGCGATTTTGATCCGGCATCGCTCAAACGGTTGGCCGATGCGGGGTATGCAATAAATTTCTACACCTGTCCGGTCAGGGATTTCAACGAGGAGTGGGTCTCCAAATACGGTGTTGTAGAGATACTCAGAGACAGGCAAAAGGTCAATTTTGTCACCGTAACATATGTGAACGAAGAGATTGATATAGATGCTGAAATATGCAGGCTGCCGCAGACATCGCTCGGTGCGGTGGAGCGGGAGATTGCAGATATTGCGGAGCGTCAGGCAGCAATCCCGGGTAAGCTTTCCGAGCTTGCCGTGCGGGGTGTTCCTGCACTGAAAGAGACAATTCTGGCTCTTGACAATAAGGTTGACTTCAGTCAGGTGCGTCTTACCGGCGAACATCTGGCCGATGACCATCTGTTGCTGCTGGAGGGCTGGATTCCCGAAAAAGCCGTTAAAGAGACGGCTTCGGCGCTGGATCTTCGCGGCGTCTTTTATGAGGTTTATGACCCTCAGCCGGACGACGATATTCCTATTCTTTTAAAAAACAACCGCTTTGCCCGTCTGTTTGAGCCTCTGACAAAGCTCTACATGCTGCCTACCTATCAGGAGCTGGATCTGACGCTATTTTTTGCGCCGTTCTTCATGTTGTTCTTCGGACTCTGTCTGGGTGACATGGGCTACGGCTTGCTTATGATAGTTGCTCTCCCTGTAATGACAAAGCTGTTTCAGCTTATCAATCCTGATTTTTCAAAGGGATTGGTAGTGCTGTTCGGCGCAAGCACGATGCTTTGCGGACTGCTGTCAGGATCCTTCTTCGGCTTTCCCCTGTATGATATAGATATTCCGTTTATACAGTCAATGAAAAATCTGTTTCAAACCGATAACTCTGTAATGTTTACATTGTCGTTGGCTATAGGAGTGGTGCAGATTCTGTTCGGAATGGGTCTCAAGGCGGTCAACCTCACCATTCAATGCGGGTTCAAATCGGCTTTGAGTACTATAGGCTGGCTTGTGTTGCTTATTACCGTGGGAGTGTCGGCTTTGGCCGGGATAGATTTCAAAAACCCGGTTGTAATGACTCTGCTTATTCTGTCACTTATCCCTATTTTCCTGTTGAACAGTCCGGGCGAGAATATTTTCCTGAACATTGGACTAGGTCTGTGGGATACCTACAATATGGCTACCGGCCTGCTGGGTGATGTGCTTTCATACGTGCGTCTGTTTGCTTTGGGACTGTCGGGAGGAATTTTGGCAAACGTCTTCAATCAGATGGCCATAGGTATGAAGCCCGACAATCCGGTTGCCGGATTTATTGTGATGGCGTTGATATTCGTGATAGGCCATGCACTGAACATCTTTATGAATATTCTGGGTGCCATTGTACACCCCATGCGATTGACTTTCGTTGAATTCTTCAAGAATGCGGGTTTTACCGGCGGCGGTACCGAGTACCGGCCCTTTAGCCGCAAGACTGAGTTCACCGACTGATTTTTAAAAGTATTAACAATTAAATATTAATTTATTATGTCGAGTTTGGTTTTAGCTTATGTGGGCGTAGCCCTTATGGTCGGCCTTTCGGGTATTGGCAGTGCATACGGTGTGACAATCACCGGAAATGCGGCAATAGGTGCGTTGAAGAAGGTTGACAAGTTTGGTAACTTTATTGTGCTGACCGCACTGCCCGGTACACAGGGACTGTATGGTTTTGCAGGTTACTTCATTTTTGCAAATATGGCAGGAGTCCTGACTCCCGATATTACCGCATTTCAGGCAGCAGCGGTATTTGGCGGTGGTCTTGCCCTTGGTCTGGTAGGTCTTTTCTCTGCCATCCGTCAGGGTGAGGTCTGTGCAAACGGCATTCACGGTATTGCCCAGGGTCACGATGTATTTGCCAAGACCTTGATCCTGGCTGTGTTCCCCGAGCTCTATGCCATCGTGTCTCTGGCTGCCGTCTATTTGATAAGCACCGCCATCTGATCCGAATTACCACATTTTAACTTATCTCACAAAGCATGACAGTTTTGCTGCCATGCTTTTGTGATTAGTGTGGATTGTTGATAAAAGAGTGTTAATTGTGTAGCTTTGAGCAGTAAAATTGACTAAATTTGCACTCTAAATGTTTTTTATTTAAATATGGGTTCCACCAAGAGGAGAGCGGATTTTATTTTTTCTGTTAGTTGGGAGGTTAGTAATAAGGTTGGCGGAATATATACGGTCCTTTCTACACAGGCAAAGACCTTGAAAGAGACGAGCGGTGCTACTTTAGTATATATCGGCCCCGATTTGTGGAAGGGAAAAGACAACCCGCTGTTTGAAGAGGATGATTTACTTTATGCCGACTGGCAGAATCGGGCATGGGAGATAGATGGACTCTCTGTTAGAATAGGACATTGGCTGATACCGGGAAAACCGATAGTCTTTCTGGTTGACTTCATGCCGTTCTTCGCCATGAAAGATTGGATCTATTCACGCGCATGGGAACTTTTCAGAGTTGATTCACTCCATGCTTACGGTGATTATGACGAGGCTTCAATGTTTTCATATGCGGCGGCTATGGTGGTGAGAAGTTTCCTCAATTACAATGTCAACACCAATGATAAGGTCATTTACCATGCTCATGAGTGGATGACGGGAATGGGTGCCTTGTTCATAAAACATTTTGAGCCCCGCGTATCAACGGTATTTACGACTCACGCCACATCGGTAGGCCGCTCCATATGCGGCAATAACAAAAATCTATACGAATTTTTTGATGGATATAACGGCGACCAGATGGCTGCCGAGCTTAATATTGAGTCAAAGCACTCAATCGAGAAGCAGACCGCACACAGGGTTGACTGTTTTACAACGGTCAGCGACATTACCGCACGTGAATGTACTCAGCTTTTGGAACGCACTCCCGATGTGATTACGGTAAACGGTTTCGAAGACAGCTTTGTGCCCGGACCTGAAGAGTTTGATGTAGCCCGTAAGGCAGCCCGCAAGCGTATTCTCTCTGTTGCCGGCAAGTTGACGAGTTCAAACATGAAGGATGATACGGTCATCATAGGCATCGGAGGCCGGTATGAATTCCGCAACAAGGGAATTGACCTGTTCCTGGAGTCTATGAGGTGCTTGCGGGATAGGGGAAAGACGTCCGACAGGCAGATCCTTGCGCTTATTCAAGTGCCGGGCTGGGTACTTGAACCCCGAAAAGACCTGTATGACAGGCTGAAGCTCCGTTCACACAGCGTTAAGCCTATGCCGGTCCCTGTGACCACGCACTGGCTGCACAATATGTCCCAGGATAAAATTTTGTCAACGCTGTCGGCTATGGGATTTCGCAATAAGAGTCGCGACAATATCAAGATTGTCTTTGTTCCGTGCTATTTGGACGGTAACGACGGCATATTCGATATGACATACTATGAGTTGCTCATAGGGCAGGATCTGGCTATATATCCCTCTTACTACGAGCCGTGGGGCTATACGCCGCTTGAGAGCGCTGCGTTCAAGGTGCCTACCATTACGTCCGATTTGGCGGGATTCGGGATATGGGTCAACAGTGTGGTAAAAGATGCAGACAGTAACCTGCTTAACGGCGTGCATGTGATACATCGTGATGACAGCAATTATTTCCAGGCTGCACAAGATATCGCGTTGACGGTGGAAGAGTGGGTAGCTATGGATGAAGAGACAAAAATGAAGGTCCGCGAGAGTGCCGGTGCGCTTGCCCGCAGGGCTCTGTGGAAAAACTTTATAGAATATTACCTTAAGGCTTACAGCATTGCATTAGAGAAATAACTGACCGGGATGATAGTTGAAGTCTTATAATATGATAGATGCAGCAATCTTTTGAGATAGAGTCCCGACTTATGTGGAGGGACATCGGATTCAGGATTGTTCGGTAAATGAGGATATTGAAGGGAGGATTTGTGAGTGAATATTGTTTTGGAAACTTAATTTTTAATTGAATAAAATGAAAATTAAAACTAGCAATTCAAACCAGCCTAACTGGCGTGAGATTTATGTGAAGTCAAGCGTTCCACAGGCTTTGCAGAAACTTGATGAATTGGCACACAACATTTGGTGGGTATGGAACGAAGACTGTAAGGCTCTGTTCAGAGAGATGGATCCCGACATCTGGTCTGAAGTAAACCATAATCCCATTATGATGTTTCAACGTTTTGGATATGATAAATTGGAGGTGTTATCGAAAGACGAGACATTCCTAAAAGAGATGAATGCCGTCTATTCCGATTTTCGCAACTATATTGATGTCAAACCCGATGCAAAACGTCCTTCGGTAGCCTATTTTTGTATGGAGTACGGTCTTACACATGTGCTGAAGATCTATTCAGGCGGTCTGGGCGTATTGGCCGGCGATTATTTAAAGGAGGCGAGTGACAGCAATGTCGATATGGTCGGGGTGGGATTTCTCTATCGTAACGGTTACTTCACCCAATCACTCTCTATGGATGGACAGCAGATTGCCAACTATGAGCCGCTGGATTTCAATACCCTTCCTTTGGAGAGAGTATTTGACAAGAACGGTCAACCTTTGACGGTTGCTGTCCCTTATATGAATTATACGGTCTATGCCGCTATCTGGAGGGTTAATGTGGGACGTATTCCACTCTATTTGATGGATACCGATATTGACATGAACAGTGTATTTGACCGTACCATCACTTCACAGCTTTACGGGGGTGACTGGGAGAACCGTCTTAAGCAGGAGATACTGTTAGGTATAGGCGGTATGCTGACTCTTGAGGCTCTGGGTATTAAAAAGGATATATACCATTGCAACGAGGGACATGCTGCACTTTGCAATCTGTATCGTCTGACCCAGTATGTAAAACAGGGTCTTACCTTCAGTCAGGCTATGGAGGTGGTTCGCGCATCGTCGCTCTATACCGTACATACGCCGGTTCCCGCAGGTCATGACTATTTTGACGAGGGACTGTTCGGCAAATATATGAGCGGATACGCCCAACAGTTGGGTATCAGTTGGGATGAATTGATGGATATGGGCCGTACCAATCCCGGAGACAAGAGTGAGCGTTTTTGCATGTCAACATTTGCATGCAACACCTGCCAGGAGGTCAATGGCGTCAGTTGGATGCATGGCGAGGTCTCCAAGAAGATGTTCTCCGGAATTTGGAAGGGTTACTTTCCCGAGGAGAGCCATGTGGGTTACGTGACCAATGGCGTTCATATGCCCACCTGGACATCGAAAGAGTGGAAAGGACTTTACGAAAAGTATTTTGATAAACACTTCCTGGATGACCAGTCCAATGAGAAGATATGGGAAGATATCTATAAAGTACCTGACAAGGTTGTATGGGATCTTCACCATGTCCTCAAGATTAAGTTAATAGATTTTATACGCGATTCGTTCCGTGAGGCATGGCTTAAGAATCAGGGTGATCCTTCACTCGTCGTATCGCTCATGGAGAAGATCAATCCAAATACCTTGACAATAGGTTTCGGCCGCCGTTTTGCTACATACAAGCGTGCTCATCTGCTCTTTACTGACCTGGACCGTATGGCCAAGATAGTGAACAATCCGAAGTATCCGGTGCAGTTTATATTTACCGGTAAGGCACATCCGTACGACGGTGCCGGACAGGGGCTGATCAAGCAGATCGTTGACATCAGCCGCCGTCCCGAATTTGTCGGCAAAATATTTTTCCTTGAGAACTACGATATGCATATGGCGCGTCGTCTGCTGTCGGGTGTTGATATCTGGCTGAACACTCCCACACGTCCGCTTGAGGCATCGGGTACATCGGGCGAGAAGGCTTTGATGAACGGTGTGGTAAATCTCTCCGTGCTGGACGGATGGTGGTATGAAGGCTACCGCGAAGGCGCCGGCTGGGCATTGACCGACAGGCGTACCTATACCAATCAGAGTTATCAGGATCAGCTTGATGCGGCTACCATTTACAGCCTGTTAGAGAATGAGATTCTGCCGTTATACTACGATAAGAACGAAGAGGGTGTTTCGGAAGGTTGGGTGCAGACGATGAAGAATTCGATTGCACAAATTGCTCCGCATTAC
>DDLZ01000050.1:1513-11541 GCA_002340405.1 Bacteroidales bacterium UBA2559 | reverse complement strand
GGATTATAGAATGTGTGCTTAAAGCCTTGATCGGTCAGATATTTGTCCAATCCGCGCGATGCCTGGATCAGGAAATCGTCATTACCTGTACCCAAAAAGATAAACTTGAGTTTTTTCTGCAGATCGCTGACCGGAGCGTATGTTCCATCCTGGAAATTGGTCTCATACTCGTTGCCGAATATTGCGGGTGCGTAAGTGGCTACGTAATGGAATATATCGGGGTTGCCGAATCCGGCGGCAAGACTCTGCCGTCCGCCCAGTGAAAATCCGGCTATGGCACGATTATCGGCATTGGCAATGACATTGTAATTGGCCTCGATAAAGGGTATAACCTCGCCCACAAATTCTTTGGTGGTAAGCTCTACATCGGTTGCATTATAGGTTGTTGCTTTACCCTGTGCAATCATTTCAGGATAGGGATTGGCATATGGCATTACCACTATCATACGCTTGGCCTCACCTTTGGCTATCATGTTGTCCAGTATGTTGTTTGCACGGCCCACCTTAAACCAGGTCTCATAGGTGTCGGTCATACCATGAATAAGATACAGTACCGGCAGTTTCTCATCCCCGGCAGGGTCATATCCGGCAGGCGTATAGACACACATGGGACGTACTATACCGCAGGCCTTCGAAAAGTAGTAACGGTATGAAACCTTGCCGTGAGGCACTTCCTGAATGTCCTGTACCGACGGGGTCTCACCGCGTACGTCACAAAGGCTGTACTTGAAACCCTCATTGGGGAACATGTGCATATTGTTGGGGTCGGCTATCTGCGTGCCGTCTATACGGAAAGCGTACGGGTAGATGTCGGGAACATCGGGCTTAACGGTTAAGCTCCAAACTCCCCTGTCATCTTTCTCCATAGGCCTGGTACCGCTGAACATCTGGCACTCCAGAAGGACCTCAGTGGCAGCAGGAGCCTGACAACGGAATGTTACGCTGCCATCTGCATTATATTCGGGAGACTTGACACCGGCAGGGAACAGACTGCCCATGAGTCTGGGAGTCAGACGTGACTCTTCGCTGCCTGCAGCCGATTCCTGACGGACCTTTTCGGCCTCTTCAAGACTCATACCTTTCTCGGCATTGATAACATCCCGATCCTGAAAGAGCAGGCGGAACGATTTGTCAAGCCAATAGCGGGCGTTCATCCATGTATGACCGAACTTGTCATAAGTGAATTCTTTTATATTTTTTATGCCGTAATTATCAAGAGCGGTCATAAAGTCCTTTGAGTTGCCGTACAGGAAATCGTCAACACCAATGCCCGACCAGAAGAGGCGGATCTTGCTGTTAACCGCATCGGCATCGTCAAACTGACCGGGACGTATCTGTGTGAAAGAGCTGTATGAACATAGGAAAGAAAACTTATCGAGGTTGGAAAGTCCGATGCTCAAACCTTGATTGCCGCCACGTGAGAAGCCGCCTATACCGCGGTGGGCAGCATCGTTGATGGTGCGATAGTTTTTCTCCACAAAAGGCATCAGACACTCAATGAAATCCGAGTTAAAATTATAACCGCCACCCATTCCGAAACCGCCCATTCCGGGTCCGCCGGCCGGCTGTGAAGGCTGACGCTCAGTCTTTAGAAGTGTGGGATTACCGTAAGGAAGTACCAGGATCATCTCCTTGGCTTTGCCCTCGGCAATAAGATTATCGAGAATCAGGTTCATTTTACCCACCTTGAAATAGACCTCTTCGGTATCGGTCGTACCGCTTATCAGATACATTACCGGATATGACTTGTTCCGGTTCTTGGCATCGTCATAGAAAGGCGGAGTATAGACAATGACAGGGACAAACATTCCCAATCCCTCGGACCAGTAGTGGAGGTAATCAACGCTGCCGTGCGGCACATCTTTAAGAGCGTGAATCAGATTACCATCGCCACGAATGTCAAGTAAGCTGTTTTTGAATGTCTCGTTGGGAAACCAATCGGCGCACTGCGGATCCATGACACTTATACCGTCAACGACATAGTGGTATGGATAGATATCAGGCACAGCAGGTCCTACGGTCGCCGTCCACACACCTTCCCCACTCTTCTCCATAGCCTGTTGGCCTGAAAACTGGGTCCATATACTGACCTCCTTTGCATTGCGGTTCTGGTATCTGAAAGTTACCGTACCGTCAGCATTAATGACTGTCGGGGCTGCCTGCTGCATCGCACCGCCGGGTTGTGCGAACAGACTTAATGCAGAGGCGGAAACAAACAGCATAAAAGCTGTCATTCTTGTAAATAATCTCATAATGTTTTAATTAGTGCAATAATTATTATATGGCACGAAAATACCCAAATAAATATACGAAACCGATTTTTTAACCGCAATAATATTCAAAGTAAAGATTTTTTAACAAAACAGTGTTTAGTTGTTGTATTTTATTGCTTTTTTTCGCCTCAGACAATCTATATTTTTAATAAATCATCTACCTTTGATGACAAATTTTAGTAAAAAACCCATATTACATCAATAAAAACATGGAAGTAATAAACTTTGATAAAGTTAACAGCATTTTAAATCAGTTCATTGCTGAATTGCGTGACGTCAATGTGCAAAAGGATCAGATGCGTTTCCGCAGGAACATGGAGCGTATAGGTGAAATCATGGCTCTCGAAGTGAGTAAAAGACTGAATTACGTGACGAAGGATATACAGACTCCGCTCGGAATTTCAACCATCAACGTTCCTGAAGAGGATATAGTTCTTGCCACTGTTTTCCGTGCCGGTCTGCCGTTCCACCAAGGTTTCCATAACTATTTTGACCATTGTGAAAACGCCTTTGTATCAGCATATCGTAAATATCTTGATGAGGTTAATTTTGATATTCACATTGAATATATGGCATCACCGAAATTGGACGGTAAAACCCTTATCTTGGTGGACCCGATGCTGGCAACAGGAAGCAGCATGTTTCTGGCTTACCGTGCCCTTCTGCTCAAGGGTACTCCCGCCCGTATTCATCTGGCAGCTGCAATAGCGGCACAACAAGGCGTTGATTATGTGACCAAGAAGTTTCCACAGGATATAACGACTCTGTGGTGCGCCGCCATAGACCCCGAACTGAACAAGCAGGCCTATATAGTTCCCGGCTTGGGTGACGCCGGAGACCTCTGTTACGGTGAAAAGTAAAGTTTTAATTCAAATAGTACTTCCGACCATTCCCTATACGTAACCCCTTTGAACCATAAGAGGCTGGATTGCCTTTAAGGTCATAGTAGCGAGGCTGACCGTCGTCAGGAACCGGAATAACGGCTGTCGGATCGGGATTAAGGTCCTCAACTATATTAAAACCTCTCCAAAAATAGTCGGCACGGTATTTGTCGCCAAATCCCGGCATAACATGAACGGTACACCCTTCGGGGAAAGTGCTTGACTGTATCTGAGGCGGGGTTTTAGCATAGCTGTATATATCCTTAAGTGACGTGCACCCTTCAAATGCCGATGCGCCGACAGCCTCTATACCGTCATGTAAAAAGACATTCTTAAGACTGGAGCATCCGTAGTATGCCTCAAGCTCAATATTAATAACGCTGCCCGGCAAACTCACAGTGACAATGCCGTCAAAAGCTTCAAAGGCGTTGGCGCCTATGGTAACAACACCGTCCGGAACAACCGTATAATTACATCCCTGAACAAGTCTGTCGGTCTTAGTCTCAATAATTGCGTTACAATTGTTACGCGAATCAAAATGGGGATTGCCCAAACTGACGGACAGATGCTCCATATTGTTGCAGGAACCGAATATACCTCCGTTCAAATAGACCAACGACGGTGGAACAACCACTTCTTTAAGGCGGCTGCAACCGTAAAAAGCATAATCACCTATCTGATAAACCGAAGCAGGAATGAGAAGACCTGAAATATATTTATTGCAGAAGAAAGAGTATGTTTCTATTATTCCGACCGGATATGTTTTCCCGTCAATAACAGCTTTTTCGGGAATGGTCAAGACTCTAACAGAGTCATACGCATGTATTATGCCCCGAAAAACAGCATAGTCCCCGTATAGCTCAAATATACCATCGCCGTCACGGCATGTGTCATCATAATCAGGTACAATGCCAATGACGGCCAGCATGTTGCTGCTGAAATTTACATCGATCTCTTTAAGGTCGATTGCACTTGAAAGGTAGAAACCGTCACAGTAGCCGTTCCAACCGAAATTGTAATGAAAATAATCCTGACTGTCATATCCGTCACAAATAAACGCATGACCGATAGACCTATCAAGAGTATAACCGCCGTAAAGAATCGGGCGGCCGGCGTCAAGCTCCTGCTTGAGAATATTATCCCACTCTGATTCACAATCTTTGTGCTGAATCATTTTAGCCGATGACGCATAGTCAAAGTATGTAATAATCGCTTTTTGAACGTCCGAAAGATAGGCTGCACTGGCTGAACTTCCATATGTCGTGTTTATGGCAATACCGCAATCATACATAAGTCTTTGTACGGCCGCCTCCTGTTCGGCTGTTCCGCCCAAACTATAGTCCTCAATCATGTTATCCCAGTCATATACAGACTCGTCAAAGTTGACGCAGAGCGTGGTGTCTCTAGTGTTGAAGTGCAAGCCTTGTCCACTGGCAGGCCATTCCCAGTAATTCATAGTCTGAGCCATAGCTGTAGCCATACAACCCGTCAAAGATCTTAAACCGGTCTCTTTATCAATGGGACAAAGGAGGTTGAACGGAGGGTCCTGATCCCAGATCGTTCTGATGAGAGGCTTGACAATAACCTCGGGCACACCGTTACGACCGGATTGCGCGGCAGCGCCGGCACGGCTGTGTCTTACTGCTTCAATCTGTTCCCGATAAAAAGTGAGTATCTTTTCCACATTGGAAGGTATGAACTCATCATCAAATGAACCCTGATCCGAATAGGCTAAAACAGACTGTTTGGTACGCAAATCGGCAGAAACAATTACAAAACCGTTTTCATCACCATAGTTGAATACATAAAAGTCATTCAATCTGCCGGTCTTGGCGGTGTAAGACAAAGTTACAGATATCTGATCCCTTGAAACTGACCGGCAGGAGACCGGCCCTGAAACGGCAAACTGCTGCGCAACAAGCAGGGCGGCCTGTTCGCTGACCGGCTGGGCATCAACAAAGCTCGTGGCAGTCAATACCATCAAAAAAAGTGAAAATATTCTCTTCATATGGAGTCAATTTAACTGTTTCAGGTTAAACAGATAGGGTAATAAAAATTTGACAAACGCAAATCTACGTAAATATTTCTGCCAACAGAGTGTTTGCTGTAAAAAAACACCGTCTGACTCATTCATTTGTTAAGTCAGACGGCATTATTGCAGAGAAGACTTTACTACTTTGAGGACTGCGGGGTAAGACGGTACAGGATCACGTCATGACCGGGAACAGTCACGCTGACAGGCTTGGCTGTGGTCACGATGCGGTTGCGGCGGCCGGTGTTTACTGAAGTGTTCCAGAGATCCTTTACAGTGTAAGTAATCTGATCAAAGCTGGTCGAGAGACCGGAAACTTCATCATCAGTCAGGTTGAAGTCCTGCCAGTCGATTGTAAGGTCAACAGGCTCCTCAGTGCGGTTCAGAATGCAGAATGCCCAGTCTCCGTCAACAAGGGGCTTGAACCAGTACTCAATATCATTCTCCGACTTGTAGCGGAGACCCTGAACACCAAGTCTGTCCTGGTCAATTGCAATCACCTCCTTATTCAAAATAATAGCGCGGGTCTCATCGGTCATATTGGAAAGGTCATTGCCAAGGATGAGCGGAGCGGCCATCATGCACCACATTGTGAAGTGTGCGCGGTCCTCATTGACGCTCATGCCGTTGCCGACCTCAAGCATGTCGGGATCATTCCAGTGGCCGGGGCCTGCATACTTACGCAGGGGGGCGTTCTGGTCAATGATCTGGAGCACGCTCTGACCCCATCCACGCTGAGGGGCGTTTCCGCTGAAGCGGGCTGTGATATCACCGGTGGTACGCCATGAATGGGCAACATCTGCTGCCCATTCCCAGGGCTGGTTGGTGCCCCACTCGCACATGCTGAAAAAAATGGGACGGCCGGCTGCACGCAGAGCATCACGCATCAATGTGTATGCACCCCTCGGATTTATGTTCTCAGTGTTGCACCAGTCATATTTCAGGTAGTCAATCCCCCAGCGGGCATACTGCAAGGCATCCTGATACTCATGGCCATAGCTGCCTGTACGTCCTGCACAGGTGCGGCGACCGGCATCGGAATAGATGCCGATCTTCATTCCCCGGGCATGAACATAATCAGACAGGGCATGCATGCCTGAGGGAAAAGTCCTGGGATCGGGCTGCACGAAGCCGTCAGCGTCACGTTCTCCATGCCAGCAGTCATCAATGTTCAGGTAAATGTAACCGGCTTCGACAAGACCCTCTGCAACCATGGCATCGGCCTGCTGCCTGATAAGTTCCTCACTGATGTTCTGTCCGAACTTGTTCCAACTGTTCCATCCCATCTGGGGTGTATCAGCCAGGCCCTCCCACTTCATGGGCTGCTGCGGCTGTCTTGTCCTAGGTTGGGCGTTCACGGTTACGGGCACACTGACCATGGCCAAAAGTGCCAGAATTACTGTAGTTTTCTTCATATTGATAGGTTATTATCGGTTACTTCTCATTCTGTTCATGGGTCTGGGATTGTTTCTGGTCAGCCAGACTACCATGTTTCCGTTGCCGCGGTGAGCCCATGCATAGTACGGGATCAGGCGCAGGCGCACGTTACGGACATGCTGGGAGTTGCCTGTGTAGTTTTCTATGGCATCGGTTTCAAGAGCGTAGAATTTGTAGTCACGTCCCTCAACTGTCAAACCGGCGGGAACCACGTCAAACACTGCAGCGGTTGAGACCGATGTGTTGAGCACATTGAAATCGTTGTCAGCCCACTCTGCGCAGTATACCAGCGGTCCGCGTTCAACGGCAATTTTGCCGCGGTCTTCACGCACCAGGTCATTGGCCTCAACAATACGGGATTCCATGTCAAAACGGATCTCCACAATGTCACCCTTCTTCCACTTGCGCTCAATGACCTGATAGCCGTCCTGCCTCTTTGACTTGTCAACTTCCCGGCCGTTCAGTGTGATGGTGTATTCAGGATCCTTGCCGTCTGCGTATGAGTAGAGGTCAGCGGGAGTGGTTTTGTATCCGTCAGTTGAAAGCACGCGGTTCTCAACCCATCCGGGTATGCGCACGAACATAGCAAATTCCTTTGCAGGAGCCTTGTCTATAATTATTTCAATGTCGCCGCTCTGTGGATAAGCAGTGGTCTGCGAAAGCTTCAGCGCTTTGCCGCCGATCTCTGTCTCAAGTGTGCCTGACATGAACAGATTCACATACAGGCGGTTATCCTTGATGGCGTAGGCGTAGCCGGGAACCGAAGGGATGAAGCGACAGATGTTGCTGGGGCAGCATGCGCAGCCGAACCATGCCTGACGCTGGTGCTGGCCGTGGCTCTCAAGCGGATTAGGATAGAAGAATGTACCGCCGTCAAGGCTCACACCGCTGATAACGCCATTATATAATGCACGCTCAAGGACATCAATATATTTGGCCTCTCCGTGCAGCAGGAACATGCGGTGGTTCACATACACGTTTGCAATGGCCGCACAGGTCTCGCAGTAGCCGGTCATGTTGGGCAGGTCATAGTTCTCTGTGAAACCCTCACTGCCTCCGGTTGAACCGATGCCTCCCGTAAGATACATCTTCTTGCCCACCATATTTTCCCAGATGCGGTCAATGGCTGTCACGTATGACTGGTCACCCGTCAGAGCAGCCACGTCGGCCATACCTGAGTACATGTATCCTGCGCGTACCGAATGGCCCACAGCCTCATCCTGTTCAATCACGGGCAGATGTGACTGGTCATACTTGTCCTTGCGGGCAGTCTTACCCTTGTTGTCAAGGAAGAGCTTGGCCTCATCAAGGTACTTCTTTTCACCTGTCAGCAGATAGAGCTTGGCCAGCGCCATCTCAGCAATCTGATGGCCCGGAACCAACACCTTTTGGCCCTCACCGTAGCCTATCTCACGGCATACGCAGTCGGCGTAGCGGATAGCAATGTCAAGGAACTTGCGGCTTCCGGTAGCCTGATAGTGTGCAATTGCACCCTCAATCATATGGCCAAGGTTATACAGCTCATGGCTTCCGGTCTCTTCGCCTGCCCATCGGGTAGCGCCGGACCATGCATGCGGATGCGCCGGGTTCATTGTGCGTGCGGTATACAGGTATCCGTCGGGTTCCTGGGCCGATGCCACAATGTCAAGCACGCTGTCAATGTATGCCTCCAGTCCGGCATCGGGATATGTCTGGAGCAGATAGCTCGCACCCTCGATTGTCTTGTACACGTCTGTGTCATCAAACGGAAACTGCGTGGGTCTGTAGTCACTGGAATTATCTCCACGGGCCGTCTCTGCCATCTTTGCAGCCGCATTTTCAAAGTTAGTGTATCGGTCTGTCTCCTCACACTTGCTGAATGCCAGCGGAATGGTCACCTCACGGCTCTGGCGGATTCTTTCACCCCAGAAACTGTCGGAATTAACCTTGACCGACGTAAACGGAACATTGCTGATCGGATAGCTTGGCTTGTCAGCGGTTTTGGCCTGTGCTGCCAGTGAAACGGCAAGCATAGCCACAATAAGTCTCATTTTCATTGTTTGCGGAATTTGGTTCCTGCAAACTTAACCATTTCTTCGGAAAATTCGCTATATTTGCCGCCGATTTACAGTAGATGCCTCTGTAGTTCAATGGATAGAACGAAAGTTTCCTAAACTTTAAATTTGGGTTCGATTCCCAGCGGAGGTACTAAGAAAACTATACATCGGCTGGAATATTCTTATAATTTTGCGCCGTTTTAATACTAATACAACAGAACTATCAATACAGAACAAAAACAATCAACACTATACAAAAATATGACAGTTAAAGATTTGGATAAGGTTGTTGTACGCTTTTCAGGCGATTCGGGTGACGGAATGCAGCTTGCCGGCAATATCTTTTCGGCTGTTTCGGCTACGGTCGGGAACAGCATAAGTACCTTCCCGGACTATCCTGCAGATATCCGAGCCCCGCAAGGCTCCCTGACCGGCGTATCCGGATTTCAAGTGCATATCGGTGCAGACAAGGTATATACGCCGGGTGATGAATGTGATGTGCTGGTGGCCATGAACGCCGCTGCGCTCAAGACTCAGCTCAAGTATGCCAAGCCTAATGCCACAATAATCATTGACACCGACGCTTTCAGGAAATCCGATCTTGAAAAGGCCGCTTTTCAAACCGATGATCCGCTTGCCGAGTTGGGTGTGGATCCGGATCGTGTTATAGCATGTCCGCTTACTCAGATGGTCAAGGATGCCGTTGCCGATATGGATTTAGATGCCAAAACGGTACTAAAATGCCGTAATATGTTTGCACTGGGTTTAGTCTGCTGGCTATATAGCCGTGACCTGGAGATAGCGTTTAACTACCTACGTAAAAAGTTCGGCAAAAAACCGGGACTAGTCGAGGCCAATATCAGGATTATTCAGGCCGGTTATGACTACGGTCACAATACTCATAGCAGTGCCGCCAATGTTTACAGAATAGAATCCAAGACAAGGGAACCCGGCCGCTATATGGAGATTACGGGCAATAAAGCTACCGCATACGGTTTCATAGCCGCCGCCGAAAAGGCCGGTCTGAAACTCTATCTGGGCTCATATCCCATTACTCCTGCTACCGACGTGCTGCATGAGCTCTCCAAGCATAAGTCGCTTGGCGTGACCACGGTACAGTGCGAGGATGAGATAGCGGGTTGTTCATCGGCCTTGGGTGCATCATTTACAGGTGCTCTGGGAGTGACATCGACCTCAGGTCCGGGTATCTGTCTTAAGTCCGAGGCCATGAACCTCGCAGTTATTATGGAGCTGCCTCTCGTGGTACTCGATGTTCAACGAGGCGGTCCGGCTACCGGACTTCCCACCAAATCGGAGCAGACAGACCTGCTGCAGGTTCTCTTCGGACGAAACGGAGAAAGCCCTATGC
>DDLZ01000050.1:0-1461 GCA_002340405.1 Bacteroidales bacterium UBA2559 | reverse complement strand
TATGCGCAAAGAGAACGGTACGCGTTACTGGGCTCTTCCCGGACGTGAAGGATTTACCCATATTCTGGGCGGTCTTGAGAAGGACAACAAGACAGGAGCTATAAGTACCAATCCCGAAAATCATGACCTTATGACACGTCTGCGCAAGCAGAAAATTGATAATATCAAGGTGCCTGACCTTGAGGTCCTGGGCGATGAAGCCGATGCCGACCTGCTGATTGTGGGATTCGGCGGGACATACGGACATCTGCGTGCCGCTATGGACGTGATGCGTGCTCAGGGCAAAAAAGCGGCTCTGGCTCACTTTAAATTCATCAATCCGCTGCCTAAGAATACTGCCGATGTTCTGAACAGATATAAGAAGGTGGTAGTGGCCGAACAGAACATGGGTCAGCTTGCCGCATTCCTGCGCATGAAGGTGGACGGATTCGTTCCCTATCAATTCAATCAGGTGAAAGGCCAGCCTTTCGTTGTAAACGAACTGGTCAAGGCTTTCAATGATATTCTCAAATAAGAACAAGGACAAGATTATGGAATATACATCACAGGATTTTAAAAAAGGACAGCCCCGCTGGTGCCCCGGATGCGGTGACCACTTCTTTCTGGCTTCACTGCACAAAGCTATGGCCGAAATCGGAGTTGCCCCGCACAATACGGTGGTTATATCGGGAATAGGCTGTTCAAGCCGTCTGCCTCACTATATGGCTACCTACGGCATGAACACCATACACGGTCGCGCAGCAGCCATAGCTACCGGCTGTAAGGTGGCAAACCCCGACCTGACCGTATGGCAAGTCTCCGGCGACGGTGACGGACTGGCCATAGGCGGCAATCACTTCATACATGCAAACCGCCGTAACATAAATTTGAATATGGTTCTGCTCAACAACCGTATATACGGATTGACCAAAGGGCAATATTCACCCACCTCACCCCGCGGATTTGTGAGCAACTCCAGCCCCTACGGAACTGTTGAGGACCCGTTCCGCCCTGCAGAGCTCTGCTTTGGCGCACGCGGCCACTTCTTCGCCCGGGCCGTAGCTAATGACAGTCCCGGAACAGTGGAGATACTCAAGGCTGCCCATAACCACAAGGGAGCATCGGTATGTGAGATCCTGCAAAACTGCGTGATTTTCAACAACGGTACTTATGATGCGGTCTATACCAAGGAGGGACGTGCCAAAAACGCCATCTACGTGAAGCATGGCGAGCCGCTTGTGTTCGGTGAAAACAGTGAGTTCGGACTGGTTCAGGAAGGATTCGGTCTGAAGGTGGTTAAGATAGGCGAAAACGGTATTACCCTGAAGGATATTTTAGTGCATGATGCCCATTGCCGGGATAACACAATGCAGCTCAAGCTGGCTCTTATGGGCGAAGGCGATGGTTTCCCGATTGCTCTGGGTGTTATACGCGATGTTGAAGCTCTCACCTATGACGAGGCTGTTTCGGCCCAGATTGAGG
>DDLZ01000132.1 GCA_002340405.1 Bacteroidales bacterium UBA2559 | reverse complement strand
ATTTGCTAGTTGAATCTACGCCGGTTTTTAAACAGTCAAGTTTTTGATAATGTTGGATAAATTGAGTAATTTTGCCGCAATTTTTATCACCTTATCAGGTATATTTTTAAGACATTTTTTTAACCATTTTAAGATGAACATTGTAACAAAAGAAATTCAACTGCCCGATGGAAGAACCATCAAGTTGGAGACCGGGAAACTGGCAAAGCAAGCCGATGGAGCCGTAATGCTGACATGTGGCAAAACGATGCTTCTGGCCACTGTCTGTGCCGCTAAAGATGCAGTTCCCGGAACAGATTTTATGCCACTGCAGGTAGAATACAGAGAAAAATATGCTTCCATAGGCCGTTTCCCCGGCGGTTTTACCAAACGTGAAGGGCGTCCGTCAGACTATGAGATTCTTGTCTGCCGTCTGGTGGACCGCGCTCTGCGTCCCCTTTTTCCCGACAACTATCACGCCGAGGTTTTCGTAAATATCATACTTTTTTCAGCTGACGGCGAAGATATGCCTGATGCTTTGGCCGGCCTGGCCGCTTCGGCTGCTCTGGCTGTATCGGATATTCCTTTTCAGGGCCCGATATCGGAGGTCCGCGTAGCCCGCATTGATGGTGAGTATGTGATAAACCCGACCTTCAAGCAACTTGAAGAGGCCGATATGGACATTATAGTTGCCGCTACATACGACAATATAATGATGGTCGAAGGTGAAATGAAGGAGGTCACTGAAGCCGACCTGTTAGACGCCATGAAAGCCGCTCATAAGGAGATAAAGAAGCACTGTAAAATTCAGATGGAGCTTACCAAAGAGGTAGGCAAGACCGTTAAACGCGAATACTGCCACGAAGTCAATGATGAGGAACTTCGTCAGGCAGTGCGTGATGCCTGCTACCAAAAGGCATACGAACTGGCGGCAGAGGGAAATACCGATAAGCTATTACGTGTGGCCGGTTTTGAAGCCCTGCGCGACGAATTCAAGGAGGCTTATCATGCCTCTAATACTAATTTGACAGAAGATGAGCTGGCCGAGAAAGATGCCCTTATAGACCGATACTATCACGATGTGGAGCGCGACGCCGTACGTCGCTGTGTGTTGGATGAAGGCAAGCGTCTGGACGGACGAAAGACTACCGACATACGTCCTATATGGTGCGAAGTGGATTACCTGCCCGGACCCCACGGATCTTCACTCTTCACACGTGGTGAGACTCAGGCTCTCTGCACGGTCACTCTGGGTACCAAAGACGATGAGAAGATGGTTGACGATGTGCTTGACCAGCATGACGAGCGTTTCCTGCTCCATTACAACTTCCCGCCCTTCTCTACGGGTGAGGCCAAGCCTCAACGCGGCACAGGCCGTCGCGAGATAGGTCACGGACACTTGGCATGGCGTGCCCTGAAAGATCAGATCCCTGCGGACTATCCCTACTGCATACGCATTGTTTCCGATATTCTTGAGTCAAACGGCTCTTCATCGATGGCTACCGTCTGCGCAGGAACGCTTGCCCTAATGGATGCAGGTGTAAACATTGCCAATCCTGTGTCAGGTATAGCAATGGGACTTATCAAAAACCCCGGTGAGGAGAAGTACGCTGTACTTTCCGATATTCTTGGTGATGAGGACCATCTTGGTGACATGGACTTTAAGACCACCGGTACGAAGAATGGTCTTACCGCTACGCAGATGGATATCAAGTGTGACGGTCTCTCATACGAGATCCTGGAAAAGGCTCTCGCTCAGGCCAAGGCCGGTCGCGAGCATATCCTCGGCAAAATCACCGATTGTATGGCTGAACCGCGTGCCGACCTCAAACCGCATGCTCCGCGCATTGAGATGCTTACCATACCTAAGGAGTTCATCGGTGCCGTTATAGGCCCGGGCGGAAAAATCATACAGGGTATGCAGGAGGAGACGGGCGCCAGTATCAACATTGAAGAGATTGACGGCGTAGGTCGCATTGAAGTGGCTGCTTCAAACTATGCCAACATTGAGGCTGCACTGGCCAAGATACGTGCCATTGTAGCTATACCTGAAGTAGGTGAAACTTATCTTAGCAAGGTGCGTAGCGTAATGCCTTACGGTGTGTTCGTAGAGTTCCTTCCCGGCAAGGATGGTCTGCTGCATATCAGCGAGATTGACTGGAAACGTTACGAGACAATTGAAGATACCGGTATCAATGAGGGAGACAACATTCAAGTCAAACTGATTGAAATTGACTCCAAGACCGGCAAATTCAAGCTTTCACGCCGTGTACTGCTCGATAAGCCCGAGGGATATGAAGAGCGTCCGATGCGTCAGCCCCGACAGGATCGCAGCGAGTATCAAGATCGTCCGCGCCAGCCCCGACAAGACCGCGGTGAACAGCATCAGGACCGTGGATTCCGTCCGTTTGGCCACAGAAAGGGCAATCGGAATTTTGATGATCGGAACAATGATCAATAATGAACAGATCTTATTTAGCAGTTTCGGTAATTTTGCTTTTGACCGCAGCCTGCCAACCCTCCGTTAACAGGTTTACGGTCAATGGTGAAATAAAAGAGGCTGAAGGCAAAACCCTCTATCTGGAACAGATAGGACTGAGTAAAATTGTTGCACTCGATTCGGTCAAACTTGACTCGAAAGGTGAGTTCAGTTTCAGTTCGCCCTCACCAGAAAACTGTTTTGATTTCTATAGGCTCAGAGTTGATCGCAAGAGCATAAATCTTGTCATAGACTCGACCGAAACACTTCGGGTCACTGCAAGTCTGCCCACAATGCAGTCAAACTATCAGATTGAAGGCTCCGAAAATTGCTCTAAACTTAAAGAAATAGTGTTATTGCAGATGGATTTAATGAATAATCTGCGTAATACTATTTCAGATAGCGGGGCAATGATGGTAAGCTTGCGGCAACAACGTATAAACGAGCTTATCGAAATCTTTAAAACAGACCTGAAAAACGGTTACATATTCCCCGACCCCAGTTCGCCTTGTGCCTACTATTCACTCTTCATAAGCGTGGACGGGCAAATGGTATTCGATCCTCAGGGTGACCGTGATGATGCCAAATGTTTTGCTGCGGTGGCAACTCAAATGGATATACTCTATCCGGATGCGGTTAGGACAGCTCATCTGCACAACACGGCTTTGAAAGGCATGGTCAAAACCAGAACCGCAACTACTGAAAGTCCGGAATCGAGCGAAACGGCGCAAACACTTGAATCTCTTGTAGAAGAAATCGGCCATTTTGAGATTGAACTGCCCGATGTAAAGGGCAAGGTACGCACGCTGGGCAGCCTTAAAGGGAAGGTAGTCCTGCTGGACTTTACCGCCTACAAAACAGACTGGTCGCCAAACTACAACCTGACCATGCGACAGCTTTACAATAAATACAGCAGTCAGGGTTTCGAGATATTTCAGGTATCGGTTGATCCGGATGAGAGTTTTTGGGTAAATGCAGCAGTAAACCTGCCATGGGTATGCGTATATGATGAAAACGCTCTGAACTCGAATTATCTTAAATTGTACAACGTGCAATCCATCCCTGCCGCATTCCTTATAGACCGTGAAGGGAATTTGGTAGATCGCCCTGAAGACCAGAAAAGCCTTGACGAAAAGATAGCGAAACTGCTGGCCGAATAAGAACGGTAAGAGAGTGAAGGCGGTAAAAGCGCCAAGAACACGTCCGGTCTAACGGGATTGCCGGCGAAAGCACCGACCGAAAAACAGGACGTAAACAATCGTTTAATTGAATTTTCATCTTTATTTATTGGGTAGGTATTTAAATAATCCTATCTTTGCATAGAAAATACATAAGAACATAAGAAAAAGAAGGTTCCAACATCAAGACGAAATGTTGGGATTCTTTTTTTCTCATTTTGCAATTGACAAAATAGAATTGTTGAATATATAACATATTGATATTATGGCTTATATGTCAGAAGAAGGCTACAAGAAACTGGTAGCCGAATTACAGTATTTGGAAAGCGTACGCCGTCCGGAGATAGTCCAGCAGATAGCTGACGCGCGTGACAAGGGGGACCTGACCGAGAATGCTGAATATGATGCCGCAAAAGAGGCTCAGGGAATACTTGAAGCTAAAATTGCCAATCTGAAGGCCCTGATCATCGATGCCAAACTGATTGATGAAAGTATGATTGATACATCGACCGTTCAGATTCTCACAACGGTCAAACTGCGAAATTTAAAAAACCAATCAGTGGTGGCATATTCAATCGTCCCCGAAAATGAGGCTGACCTGAAGTCGGGTAAGATTTCCAGCAATACCCCGATTGCCAAAGGTCTGCTTGGGCATAAGGTAGGTGACACCGTTGAGATTGCCATTCCCAGCGGCAAGATCAGCTTTGAGATTCTTGATATAACACTTTAAAACGGACTGGTATGACAATCTTCAGCAAAATAATCAAAGGTGATATCCCCTGCTATAAAATAGCTGAAACTGAAAACTGCTTTGCATTCCTGGATATCAATCCATTGGTACGCGGTCATGTGTTGTGTATCTCTAAGCGTGAGGTTGACTACCTGTTCGACCTTACCGACCGGGAGCTGTGCGACCTGCAGCTTTTTGCCAAAAAAATCGCTATTGCTCAGAAAAAAGTGTTCGGCTGTATCAAGGTCGGTCAGGCCGTCCTTGGACTGGAGGTGCCACACGCACACATTCATCTTATCCCGCTGCACTCTGAAAAGGACATGCTCTTCAGCAATCCTAAACTGAAACTTACCGATGACGAATTCAGGAAGATAGCGTCCGATATTTGCGCCGCCCTCTAAAGAAGTGACGGGTCGGACTAAACAAACAGAGCCCTTCGGCATTGCTGAAGGGCTCTGTTTGTTCGGTAAAAGATAGAATCATTGTCAGGAAATATGGAATCGCTCCGAAAAACATGGAATCACTTTCGAAAATATCGGCCTACAAGAGGAAGTGAAGAGAGCGGCACATCTTTCTTTATAATGTATGCAACGTAGAGAAGCAGCAGGACCGTATTAATTGTCAGGCTGAGCCATGTCGGCAGAGGCCGGCAGATCAAATAGACAATATATAGCAGGGCGGCCAGGAGAATATAACCCCCTATCTCCCTGAGCGGATAGTTGACCGGATTCTTTTTCTGCCCGATAAAATAGGATAGCAGCATACAAGTTCCATAACCTGCAAACCCTCCCCAGGCAGAGGCCATATAGCCGAACCTGGGAACAAAAAGGATGTTTATGGAGATCATCACCACCGCTCCTATGCCGCTCATTAAGGCACCCCACCAGGTATTATCCTTCAGTTTGTACCAGAATGAGAGGTTGAAGTAGATCCCCATAAACAGTTCGGCCATCATAACTATAGGTACAACACCCAGTCCCGACCAATAATTACGGTTTGTAATAAGATATTTCAGTATGGGAAGATAGAACATTACGGCAAGGTAAGCCAGAAGTCCGAATATGATGAAGAACTTCATTCCCATGGCAAGTGTCTCGCTTGAGTTTTTATCTTTTGAGCCTCCGAATACCAACGGCTCATACGCATATCGGAAGGCCTGTGTAAGCAGCGCCAAAATCATGGCTATCTTGCAGCAGGCGCCATATATACCGAGCTGCACCTGAGCATACTCCTTGTCATCCAAGATATGTTTAAAAGCTATCTTATCGAATACCTGATTGAGGATTCCCACCAACCCCAGCAACAGTAAGGGCAATGCGTACGAGAGCATACGGCGGGCCAGCTGCCTGTCAAATCCATAGAATATGCCTTTAATCTCCTTGATAAACCCAAAGCTGACAATAAATGTGCAAAACAGGTTGGCAAAGAATATCAGTCCTACACCATAGTTGTATTTCACATAGATATTCTCAAGTCCGGGGAATGATCCGAACATTTTGGGCATGAGCCAGAATATGAAGACGTTCAACAGGACATTGAGAAAGATGAACGAGAGCTTCAAGATCATGAACTTGACCGGCCGGTGCTGCTGTCTTAAACGGCTGAAAAGAATGGCCTGAAAAGCATCAAGCGCAACTATAATAGCAAAACATTTTACATATTCGGGATGGGTGGAGTAACCCAGGAGTCCGGCTATCGGACCAATAAAGCTGAATACCAGCACAAGAAAAATCAGACCTACCATGCCTACCAGGCGAAGTGTGGTGCTGTAAACCATCTGCTCGTTCTCACCCTCTTTGCCGGCAAACCGGAAGAAGGTCGTCTCCATTCCAAAGGTAAGCAGGACAAACAGCAGCGCCATCCAGGCATACATTTCGGTAACAATACCGTATCCTCCGCTTTTAGGGTCTATAAACCATGTGTGCAGAGGTACGAGCAGATAGTTGATGAATCTGCCCACAATGCTGCTTATCCCGTATATAGCCGTGTCTTTGGCCAGTATGGCCATTTTCCCCTGTGACATTAACCCCTTTTTTTGCGAAATTAATCCATTTTCGGCAAATTATGGCATATGAAAAGGAAAGCTTTTGTGAGCTTCGTTGAAAAGGCGCAAACGCTCCTCAAGCACGGGGAACTGGTCATCGCGAATATTTGATGAGCAGCCGCGTATGCCCTGACGGTCGCTGCCGGTCGATGAGAGCACTATACCACTTATGCCGAAATATAACAGTTCATGCAACAAGCGACCTCCCTCCATAGGGGTGCCGTCAGGCAGATTGTAACCGAATGTAAAGTAGAATCCGTCACTTACCTGCTCTTCAAGGTCCTTGTCGTAGGTAATATGAAATCCGTTGCGCAGCATAGCCTCCTTGATCTTCTTAGAGCGGCGTGCATATTCGCGTATATCTTCACGGAAACGGTATTCACCGTCACATGCAGCCTTTAGCATGGCGGCCATGGCAAACTGCACTGAATGAGTCACTCCCGAAGACATGGCATAAAGCATGTCATATGCATAGACCGCTCCGAAACGGGATATGTTGTATCGTTCCTGAAGAGTATGGAATTGACGCTCAGCCAGTTTATCGGAGATGCATGCCACGGCTATACGCTCACCGGCATAGCTGAATATCTTGCTTCCGCTGATTATCATTATGTAGTTCTCGGTGTAATGTGACACACTTACCTGATATGGAGGTTGGAAAGGTATTCCAAGTCCGTCAC
>DDLZ01000083.1 GCA_002340405.1 Bacteroidales bacterium UBA2559 | reverse complement strand
AACGCAGATGCAAGTTTGGTATATGCCACCCGCTGCACCTTGCAGAGGGCACATATCATCAGGCTCATAGCCTTGATTCTTGCCAGATTCATACTTTTTCCGAAATGCATGTTCAGAATCGGATACAATTCGCTACTTTTGTAGTGGGCCTTGGAGCTTCGCAACATGGTAATAATATGATGGTTAATACCTTAAAGTTACGAAATTCCAAGGTCTTTTGCAAATATATTTAATTGATAATCAATATATTATACTATAATTTTCTAAAAATTGTCATATACTTAGAAAATTGATATTGTTCCTTTTGGAAGTATAGCCAATGAGAGTGGATTTATATATTGGCAATCGGCTGGAGAAAGGCGAATGTCGGTTGTCGGGTTTAGGCAGATGGCAGAATTTGCTTTAACCGTCCGGATTGATGATGGACTGCCGATAAAAGTAGCATGGCTTCCGGGTGTGTTTGTATTAAAACTTTCTGCATGGAAAGACCGTCATTTGGAAAATAATAAGGATGCTTACGATATGGCACTGCTCATAGGAAATTACTACGAGATACATATCGAACGCATTGCTTATGAACATTTTGATATTCTGGAAGACGATGATTTTGATGATTTTATAGCGGGTGGAAAGCTTATGATACGTGATGTGAAAGAGATGCTTATGGATGAAAAGCAGGCATTGGATTATGTAAAATGTATCATTGCGGAGGAAGTTGAAAAAGAGAAAGAAAGTCCTTTAATCAATCAGATTTTAGAAACATCCAAACAGTTAAAATACGAACAAGTACTTCGGCTTTTACAAGAAATACTGAAGGAATTAATATCAACTCGTCCACGAGTTACAAAACATGGTGGAGATACAAAAACAGCAATTGAATGAAATCATATAATTTCAGCCATATAGGGAAAAGAGACAGAAATGAGGACTGTTTTTTGGAGAGAAGGCTGACCCCAAAAAGCTCTATTTACATAGTTGCTGATGGAATGGGTGGCTACTCTAATGGAGAAATAGCTGCGCAAATAGTTACTCAAAGTATTAGCGAGTATTTAGCCAATGATAAATCAAAGAACTCATATATTAGTTCTATCAAGAAAGCTGTAATGTTTGCAAATCAGCAAGTCCAAGAAATGCGTGGTCGTTTGAATACAAAAATGGGGGCTACATTTGCAGCACTGTACTTTACACCAAGGCATCTTTTTGCTTTTTGGATGGGGGATGTGAGAATTTATCAATTTCAGAATACTAATGTGGTTTTTCAGAGCAAAGACCATTCTATGGTAAGTGAGCTTAATAAAGAGCGTAACTTAACGCCTATGGAAACAGAAAGATACAGTTCATTTGTAACAAGGTGTATTTCAGGAGAAAGTTTTATAGAAGAAGTTGAAATTGTAGAGTTACAGAATGTTGAAGATAGCACATTCTTGATATGTTCCGATGGTTTTCATAGAATCATAGACCCTATACAACTTAGTATTGACGATTTAAAATCAATTGAAAAAATGAGCAAAATTGCATGCAACGCAAATGATAATCTTACATTTATGTTGATTGAGGGTGGATAATCCGGAGTTTAATGAAAGGTGAAGGAACAATTTGGGCTACATATAATATGCTGACCCAAATATTTTCAGCCGTTATGTATGGCTGATAGAACAATTTCGGCGTTATGGTCGCCTGACTTACGAGGAGGTCAACAATCCAAAGAATATTGCTCTTTACCTGCTAATGAATAACATGTAGTAGTACGCTATTATGCAGAGGAGCATGATGGCGGCTTCCCAACGGTCAATACAGCGTTTTTTGCCGGTGTATGCCCATAGCAACAGTAATACAATACTAACGATGAATGCCGCAATATCTATTGGCTCTATGCCGGCAAACGATAGGGGTGTTATTAATGATGAGCAGCCCAGGATCAGGAGAATGTTAAACACGTTCGATCCTAAAATATTGCCCAGCGCCAACTGATCTTTGTTCTTCCTTATTGCCACCAAAGAGGTCGCAAGTTCAGGCAGTGACGTTCCGCCGGCAAGTATGGTGACTGCAATGAATTTGTCGCTCACTCCGGTAGCACGTGCTAATTCCGTTGCCGATTTAACGAACAGATTACCACCGTATATGAGACCGGCCAGACCAAGTATCACAAAAGCCACCGCCTTGTAAACTTTCATATGTTCCTCTACCTTCTCATCGGATTGTCCTCTGTCATCGGTTTTAAAAGAATAGAACACATACAGTGCGAATATTAGCAGGAAAGCAACCCCTTCAATTCTTGTCAGCGAATCGCTTGCACCTATGCCGAACAGAGAGTGATTCATACCACAAGCAACAAGCAGCAGTGTTACAAAAAGAGTGATAGGTATGTCGCGTTTGCGGTTGACCTCGGTCATTATAACCGGTTTGATTAGTGCTGTTACTCCAAGAATGAACAGTATGTTGAAGATGTTTGATCCGACAACATTACCGATGGCTATATCGGCATTACCATGAAAGGCTCCGTTCAGACTGACAACAAGTTCGGGGAATGAGGTTCCAAAGCCCACTATTGTCACTCCTATTACAAACTCACTTACACCTGCTTTTCTTGCAATTGCCGATGATCCGTTCACAAGCCACTCTGCCCCAAGAATCAGAATTCCCAGGCCTAAGATGAGTAATATCAGTGTCATATAATTGATTGTTGTATTGNNATCTTGTTACTCCAGGGAGTCTGTTGCCCTTGAATCCTTTTGATGGTGATTTGTGGAGGATCCGCATCGTGTACACTGTTATAATATAGGTGCAGAGCCATTGCTATTGCTGCAATATCTTGTTCATCATCAGCTTTGGCAGTAGCATGGGCGGGTTCAGACACCTTTTTCGTGTTATTTATTTGCTTGTTGTTGAGTTTATGCATGAATTTACCAAATAGCTCCAAAGTATAGGTGAGAAACACCAATAAAATGAAGACCATAATAAATCCGACTCCCGTGACAAGCCAAACATGTGACCAGTCCACTATAAGTAATGTCATATTCATATATAAAAATTATTTAATGTTACTAATAAGTTTGCGCAATGCAAGGCATGTTCTGTTATCGGTCATCACCAGCCAATCGGTACGCGGTTCATAAGAGTGCGGTACATACTGGTAGAGCCGAAAAGCAACTACGCTGTTGTCATCAGCGATAAACGATTCTATCTTGTTCGGGCCATTACCTATCGGCTTAAGTTTTTCAAGTACTTCAGGATTCTTTTTGGAAGTATATTCCGTTACAAAAGAGGAGTAATCCGGACCGAAATAGATTGTATTGTGTTTCAATTCTTTGTCGTGAATGAACACCTTTGTAGAAAATAAACCCTTTTTAATTGATACATCCGGCACTGATTCAGCCAGACTATTCATTGATTTTTTCATTTGATTGTTGATTAAATTGTAACTGATGTAAATACACACATAACATCACCCTTTTAACGAATGTAAAAGGTGATGTTAAGAGAATTCCGTTACAATTAGGTCAACACCGCATTTGATTGCGACCGTAGATATTCAGACCAACGGCAAAAGAGAGTGCCGTGCGAAAATGGTCTGTTTTTGCTGTATTATAGAACTTTAAACGGTTATGTAGAGCGTATGTAGCATTCTGAATACGCTGTATTCTTTTGATTTCTTTTTGTGTAGAAGCCCCGCCTGAGTGAAATATAGTGTTATTCAAAGAGATGATCTCTTCACCTACAGGCAGTCCCAACTGGGTCTTACTGATTAACAGGAGAGCGTTCTCTGTCTTATTTTCAGTGTCTGTTACTTCGCTTAGACTATCGGAGCAGATCCCTTTAGCCGCATATGAGAATAATACGGTTAACAGGCAAAGCGATGTAATCAGAAATCTTTTCATAAATTAACTGCAAAGATAGTAATTATTTATCTCTCACGAATTCTTTTTCAATAACCCATATACAGCCAGTTTGTTAATATTGGTTAAATCNNCTAATTGCAGAAATACAGTTATTGAGCTATTTTTACATAACTTTTACAATGATTACAATTTCCGATTAACCGGTTTATGTTTAATAGGTCTCATGACCATAAAAATTAATAATATGAAAAGAAAAAATTTGACTTCTTTGCTCTTTACAGCACTTATCATGAGTGCTGTATTTGCGGTTTACAGTTGTGGCTCGTCCGGTTCGACCAAAAAGCCTAAAGGTATCATTATTCCGGAAGGTGACAAAGCTACGCTTACCGTAGCTGACGGATTCTCCACAATTCAGTTTCCCGATGAGCTTGATGCAGCTGACAGAGAGCTGTATGACATTGATTTTTTAGGATATATGCTTAGAGCAAATGCTCCTATATCTACCAGTGGTTCAGAGTATGACGGCTTTGGTATATATTATTATATGCATGACTCAAAGGAGTGGCTTTACAAAGGTATATACAGTAATCCTGCTGAAATGTCAGTATCCAAAATCAAGACTATCAAAATTGCTAATAGCAGGAAACGTTTGAGAGAATTTAACACCTTGATGCCGTTGATGGATAATTCAGCGGAGAAGAAGAGCGACCAGGGTTATCAAAATGAGATTTTGTTTGGCAGCAACTATTATTTTTTCATTGAGATTGTCCTAAGAGATTGATTTTTGTTGCTTGGTCAGCAATAATGACAAAGTCCGGTAGTAGATTGTAATCTCTGCCGGACTTTTCCATTCAACTATATGATGAATTTTATTCCACAGTCAACACCAATATGCTGAAACTCTGTGGCGCAACTGTTGTTTCTACCTCTTTGCCTTGGCCGCTGAAGGGTTTTTCTACGGGAATAATGTTAGTCGGGTCTTCAATGTTGTCCTCATAGAGCTTGTCACTCTGCAAGTCTATACGTTTTACAGCTTTGATACTCTCTCTGTTTTTGAGTCCGTTGAACTTTAAAGTTAACTGTTGAGCCTGTTCGGATGTGTTGATCACCTTTATATATATAAGGTCGCCCTCACAAACGGCACTAGCAAACAGACCGTTCTGGTCCTGTTTACCTGCTATGGGCGCACCGTCCATGGTAAGAGCCAAAACGTTCTCACCTTTGTATTGACCGTATAACTGCTGTACGTGCCAGCTGACGGTGCGAAAAGAGTTCAGGTTGTCAAACCAGATCAGGTCAGGACGCCACTGCCAGCCCTCCACATGTGCAAAAAGGGGAGCATATGTTGCCATGTGAACAATATCGGCATTTCTCTCAAGGTTGGTCATGAAGGCCGCCTCGAGTATGGCTGCATAGTAATGGTTCCATTTCCTGCCCGATGCGTGACAGGCATACTCTCCGGCAAAGACTATAGGTCCATTGCGGTCATAACTATCATAACGCGTACCCTGCGAAAGGAACCAGTTATACGGTCGGTAGAAATGTTCGTCAACCAAATCGACCTTAAGGCGCTTCATCTCCTTCCAGAGATAGTCAAACTGCTCACCTTCGGAGTTGGGCCCCGATGACCCTATTATCTGAATATCGGGGTATGCCTTACGGATAGCTTTGATGAACGGCTCCAGGCGTTCCGGATAGAGGGTATCCCACTGCTCATTGCCAATACCTATATATTTCAGGTTAAACGGTTCGGGGTGTCCCATATCGGCGCGGATTTTACCCCATTCAGAATCGGTCGGACCGTTTGCAAACTCAATAAGGTCAAGTGCATCCTGAATGTATGGATCAAGCTGGTCAACCGGCACATGTGCACTTATATCGTTATTCTGGAACTGACAGGCTAAACCGCAGCTCACGATCGGAAGCGGCTCGGCACCTATATCCTCGCTTAGCTGAAAGAATTCGAAAAACCCCAGTCCGTAACTTTGAAAATAATCCGGATAAAAACGGTGCGGGAAGGTGTATTCCCAACGGTTCTCATTCAGGGGACGGTTCTCGACCGGTCCAATACTGTTTTTCCAGTTGTAGCGGGTTTCAAGGTCCGTACCTTCGACAATACATCCGCCGGGGAAACGGAACACGCCCGGACTCAGGTCGGCAAGCGCCTCGGCCAGATCCTTACGCAGACCGCCCTCACGCCCTTTCCATGTGTCCGATGGGAACAGCGATATATGCTCCAGATCAACGCTGGCGCCGTTTCTTGTCTCCATAAAGATGCGTAAAGCCGATTTATCGAAAGTCGCATTAGGACGCAGAGTGACTTGATATTTTTTCCATTCCGTGCTATTGACAGTCAGACGTTGCTGGCATAAAAAGTGATTTTCGCCCATCGATGTGGTATTGACAAGCTCAATCCGTATCGTTACCGGACGGTCGGCACGCGCCCATACGGAAAAATGGTAGTCAACACCTCTTTTGATGCCAATCCCAAAGAATCCTTCATTATCAAGACCCGTATGCTTATGTGAATGCCCCGGATCGGAAAGACGCACGTAATGCGGATTACGCTCAAACGGTCCGTCATTCATGACCCGGACATTCCCGAATACCTTCCAGCCTTGAAGAGGGTTGGGGAATTCAAACGAGCGGTTCTTAACAAGCTCGGCATAGAGTCCGCCGTCAGCCGCAAAGTTTATGTCCTCAAAGAATATTCCGTACATGGTGCTCTGAATAGGCGCCCCTTTCTTTTTGACATCAATATCAAAAATGTTGTCAGCCGCATTTACCGGGAAAAATGCTGTAGCTGCCAAAAAAGCAGTCAATAGACGTAATAGTTTCATAGTCTGATAAAAATTAATGTTATAGCATAACAAATGTATGACAAATCAACAGCTTTCCAAAATATCTCATTCTTAATCTGAGCTATGATTTTCCGATAACTCGTTTTACGGTTATGTTTTGCATATATGAATATTTTATACTTAATAAAGCAATTTAAGCCGATGATAAAGTTTAAAACGTTAATATCTATCCATATTCCAATGTTGTACAAACGGCAGTTAAGTTTGTACAAATTAATACGTTAATTTGCAATTATTGAAAAATGAATTATATTAGCAACGGAAAATAAATTATCAAAAAATCAATAAATATGAAAAAGATTAAACTATTAACACTCGTTGCATTGGGTTTGATGCTGATGTACGGGTGCAAGGATGTACAGGAGCAGCAGCCGGTTCAGAGTTTTGACGAGATTGTAGCTTCAAGGCGCAGTGTACGTAATTATGACGCTTCCAAAACAATTTCCGAGGAGCAGGTTGCCGACCTTATAATGACCGCCATGGAAGCTCCTTCGTGGGCTAATCAGCAGCCGACAAAATATTATGTGGCCATGGATCCTGAAAAGGTGGCTGCTATCAAGGATTTGATTGGTGAAGGCAATAAGCGCAATACTGCCGGAGCGCCGGTTATGATTGTTTCCACCTATATCAAGAGCCGTTCCGGATTCTTTCGCGGACAGGCGGCGAACGAGATAGGCGAGGGTTGGGGAGCTTATGACAATGGATTGAGCAATGCCTTTTTTATACTTAAGGCCAGAGAGCGCGGATTTGACACCCTAATAATGGGAATGCGTGATTCCGATGCGCTGCGCAATCTGTTGGACATTCCCGAAGATGAGTGCATAATGGCTGTGATAAGCCTCGGCTACAGAGCATTGGACCCCGTTCGACCGGCTCGCAAACCGCTAAATGAGGTGGTAAAGTTCTTTTGATTTTAATCGGATTGATCAATAGATTATAATGTTTAAAGGACCCGTCGGTCATATTCTGACCGGTGGGTCCTTTTTTTTGGTCATACAGCATCTTAAACTAATGCTGTCGGCCTGAATGTTTCACCATTTATTCGTTCAGAGCGTTGGCACTTGCCATAAATTTAGCAAGCTCTTCATCGGAAAGACGGAAGTCCTGCAGTTCACCTGCAAGATATTGGTCATAAGCCGACATATCAACAAATCCGTGACCGGATAGGTTGAACAGAATAGTCTTGCTTTCACCGGTCTCTTTGCACTTAAGAGCCTCGTGCACGGTAGCTGCGATGGCGTGGCATGACTCGGGAGCAGGAATGATACCCTCAGTGCGGGCAAACAGTACGCCTGCTTTAAACGATTCGTTCTGTTCAATATCAACTGCCTCCATGTAGCCGTCTTTCATGAGTTGTGAAAGCACTACGCCTGCACCGTGATAACGCAGACCGCCGGCGTGTATGGTAGCGGGTTTGAAGGTGTGTCCCAGAGTGTACATAGGCAGCAGCGGAGTGAGTCCCGATTCATCGCCGAAATCATATTTAAATTCGCCGCGCGTCAGTTTTGGACACGATGCCGGTTCGGCTGCAATGAAACGTGTCTTTTCGCCCTTCTGTATCTTGTGACGCATGAAAGGCAGGGCAATTCCGCAGAAGTTAGAGCCGCCGCCAAAGCAGGCAATCACAATGTCCGGATAATCCTCGGCCAAAGCCATCTGCTTTTCGGCCTCCAGGCCTATTACAGTCTGATGTAAACAGACGTGATTGAGCACCGAGCCGAGAGAGTACTTACAGTTATCGGTAGTCAGAGCCAATTCGATAGCTTCCGATATGGCACCTCCAAGTGAGCCCTGGTCGTTCGGGTCGGCTGTGATCATATCCTTGCCGGCACGTGTTGACATAGAAGGTGACGGGGTTATGGTCGCACCAAAGGTCTGCATGATTGAACGGCGGTAGGGCTTTTGGTTATAGCTGGCCTTAACCATATATACAGCGCATTCTATGCCAAATTTTTTGGCGGCATAGGAGAGGGCACCGCCCCACTGACCGGCACCGGTCTCGGTAGTTAAGTTTGTTATACCCTGCTCTTTAGCATAATAGGCCTGTGCCAAAGCCGAGTTGAGCTTATGTGAACCGGCCGGTGACACACTCTCATTCTTGAAGTATATGCGGGCGGGTGTTCCAAGAGCCTTCTCAAAATCGTAAGCTCTCACCAGTGGGGTGCATCGGTATGCGGCGTACTGCCTTACCACCTCCTCGGGAATGGGAATCCATTCGTCGGTCTGGTTTAGTTCCTGTTTGGAACACTCCTCGCAAAAGATAGGGAACAAATCCTCAGGTTTAAGTTCCTGACGTGTTGCGGGATGGAGGAATGGAAGCGGTTTGTTGGGCATAATTGCCTGGATGTTAAACCATGCTCTTGGAATCTCATTCTCGTCAAGCAAATACTTTTTTTGATTTTTCATAATAACATTTGTTATAGGTGAATAAATTAAAATTTCTGTCTAAAAAGAATCGGGCCCTGTCGCAGTTGCGGCAAGGCCCGATTGTATATATGATATTTATAATATACGGTGCTTCAACCTACTACGACTTTTTGAGTTGTAACGGCTGCCACCACCAATATATATTCATCATTTTCATTTTCTCTTTTTTGCTCTGTTTCGTCTGCAAATGTACAGCTTGTTTTTAAACTGACAACTGTTTTCAATAAAAAATTTTCATTTTATTTCGATATTCTGCATTTTTCCCATTTTACGGGACTATAAAAGGGCTTCCTAATATAACAGTGGGATCCTTTTATCCGTCCGGCATAATGGTCTGTTTTTCCTCCTTTTTTTTCGGTTTATTCCTCCGGCTGTTTACTCCAATTTTCAACCCGGTCTAACTCTGACTATTCTGTCCGCCTCTACCTTATTA
>DDLZ01000099.1:11681-16405 GCA_002340405.1 Bacteroidales bacterium UBA2559 | reverse complement strand
TGATAGACGCTGCATCCGGTATTACTCTGTTTACATATATGTATGAGTTCCGATGAGAGTCCGTCGGATATATCTATCATGGCGGTGGGCAGTATGTTTGCCTCGCGTAACTGCTTGATTATGTCGCCTCGCGCTTTGGGCTTGAGCTGTCTCTCCAGCAGGTATTCCTTGCCGGCGAAATCGGGCGAAAAGGGGACTCTGTAGTCGTGAGATATACTGTTGAAGACAGCCTTTTCCCGCTCCAGCAGTTGCAGACCCATATATGCTGCACCCAGATTGCCCGATACGCATATCAGGTCGTTCTTGCCGGCTCCGTTGCGGAATAC
Organism: Bacteroidales bacterium UBA2559; assembly: GCA_002340405.1. Classification (GTDB taxonomy): domain Bacteria; phylum Bacteroidota; class Bacteroidia; order Bacteroidales; family Bacteroidaceae; genus Colenecus. Next base: position 16,079 of record DDLZ01000099.1, on the reverse strand, counting down.
GGCCTTGCCTTTCTCAACTTCGCCTATACAGGTTATGCTTATGGCAAATCCCGTGAGTGACGATGTGGTGTCGCCGCCTACCAGGTCAACCCCGTGACGCTTGCATGCAAGCATGAGTCCGGCGTAGAAATCCTCCATATCTTCGACCGAGAACCGTTTGCTCAACGCTATTGAGACGGTCATCTGCCTTGGAGTGCCGTTCATGGCATAGATATCGGATATGTTGACAATAGCCGATTTGTAACCCAGATGCTTGATCGGTACGTATGTCAGGTCAAAATGGACTCCCTCCATGAGCATATCGGTAGTTACTAGCACCTCCTTGTTCTCTCCTGAGTAGTCGAGCAGGGCACAGTCATCGCCTACACCGTATAGGGTGGAGCTGTTTTGCGGTATGCAGTTTTTGGTCAGATGATCAATGAGTCCGAACTCACCCAGTTCGGAAATTTCGGTACGTTTGATTTCAGACATGTCGGTTTTGTTTTTTTCTGAATGATTCGATGTGTTCGATGATGTTTTCTCTGAACAGGGCCTCGTCACGCAGGAATCGGATTGTGACCGGGAGTGTGAAGAGCCTCTCTTTAAGCTCAGTGCTCAGATGGCATGACCTGAGGCGGGCAATATCCTTTTCGGTTGTTACGATGACGGCATCGGGTCCCATACTTTGGACCTCACGTTCTATCCTGATTATGTCACGGGAAGTAAAGCGGTGGTGGTCTTTGAATGGGAGTTTTTTGACGTTGCCGAAAAGGCCTTCAAGTTTGGACCACATGGCTTCAGGTGAGGCTATTCCGGTTATTGCCAGGACCTGTCGTCCCGGCTCCGGTACAAGTGTGCGGGATGTGAAGGGATTGTAGATATCGCCATACTTGACGGTCGAGAAGAAGACCTTTTGGGACTGATGTACCATGAGTTCTGCTGACATCTCATCCATCCGGCGGCCGTCCAGAGTGTCAGGACATTTTGTAACTATGATGATGTCGGCCCGACTCCGGCCTGCGGCTGTTTCACGCATCCTTCCGGCCGGCATGACGCAGTCGTTCAGGATGTTTCTGTTCCGGTTTACCAGCAGTATGTTAAGTGACGGCTCTATTCTGCGATGCTGAAACGCATCGTCAAGGATCACAACCTCGGGTTGGACCTCTTTCAGCAAGCGTTTGATGCCGCGTACACGGTCCTCATCTACCGCTGCGTATATTTCCGGCAGACGGTTGTGTATCATTAACGGCTCATCGCCCAACAGGTTGCTGTTGCTCTTCTCATCGGCCAAAAGAAATCCTTTCGACAGACGGCCGTATCCCCGGCTCAGAACTGCGGTTGTAACCTTGTCCTTAAGCATAGAGGCTATGTACAGGGTGTGGGGAGTCTTGCCCGTACCTCCGACCGTTATGTTCCCGACCGATATTGCAGGTATCGGAAAACGGGTGGCAGGGAGTATGCCTCTGTCATACATCATGTTCCTGACAGAGGTAAATAAAGCGTAAATCCAGCTGAGAGGTTTTAACAGATAATATGTCCTGAATTCTCTCTTCATGAGTGATGCAAAAGTATGAAAAAAGGGGAAATATTCAATGTTTTGGGGACTACGATAGGCTATTTGAAGGAAAAAGATAATTTTTTTACATGTTTTAATAGCGTTTGGTTGTTATATTCAACAAAAATGTTGTAATTTGCGCAGGTTTTGGACCTTATAAGGAGAAAGTGCCTTCAGGGAAAGATGCTCGAGTGGTTGAAGAGGCACGCCTGGAAAGCGTGTATGCGCCAAAAGCGTATCCGGGGTTCGAATCCCCGTCTTTCCGCCCGAACGTAAGGCTAGAAATAAGACGCGGATTTTAGGTCTGAAACTTATAAATAAAAAAGAGCAAATCATTTTAAATAAAAAAAGTATATACTAACATTTAAAAACAAATTCAAATGAAAAAGGTATTTGCATTCGTTGCAATGACGGGACTCCTTATTTTTGGAGTGAATCAGACAATTCAGGCTCAAGATGCAGCTCCTGCTGCTGATGAGATGACTCAGGTAGAAGCTGCTGAACCTGCTGTGGAAGAGGCTGCCGATGAAATAATTACGATGCCTGAGGAAGATCAGGCCAGTCTGCACAAACAGCTCAAGATTAAATTCATTGAAGGTGATGCAGGCTTTATGTCATCTATTGCCATCGCTATGATCTTTGGTCTTGCTCTATGTATTGAGCGTATCATTTTCTTAAGCCTTAGTGAAGTTAACAGTAAAAAGTTTCTTGAGGACATTCAGGCTGCACTTGAGACAGGTGACATTGAGGGCGCAAAGAAGGTTTGCCGTGACACCCGCGGTCCGGTCGCTTCGATCTGCTATCAGGGTCTTATGAGAATTGACCAGGGCATTGACGTAGTTGAACGTTCGATCGTTGCCTATGGCAGTGTTCAGGCTTCCACTATTGAGAAGAACCTCTCATGGATTACGCTGTTTATAGCAATGTCTCCTTCACTCGGATTCCTGGGAACCGTTATCGGTATGGTTATGGCTTTTGATAGTATTCAGAGACAAAATGATATTTCACCGACAATTGTTGCCGGCGGTATGAAGGTTGCTCTTATCACAACCATTTTCGGTATTATTGTTGCTCTTATTCTTCAGGTGTTCTATAACTATATTTTGAGTAAAGTTGAGGCTTTGAACGTCGATATGGAAGATTCAACGGTAAGCTTTCTTGACATGATTGTGAAGTATAATCTGAAGTTTAAAAAGTAAATATATCCCTGTTATGAAAAATAATAACAAGATTGACGAAGTTAAGGAAATAAAAATAAAGGCGTCATCATGGGCATTGTGGATACTTCTGTTAATCTCGGCTGTGATTCTCGTATTGTTTTATGGCGTTGGATATGACGTTACGGAGTTTCACAATAATGAGAATTTAACTGCGCCTACCCATACAGGAACGCTACTCGTATGGTTATATGCCCTCGTGGCGATAACTATTGCAGTGATTTTCCTTTTCGGTGTCATAAACGGTAGTAGGAATTGGAAATATAGGCGTATTGTGAAGAAAAGACCTAAAAGCGAGGAAACTGCTATGAGGGACGGCAGGAGCGGCTATGTGGCTCCCGTTTTCCTTTTCACTGCAATCGCTGTAGCGGTCTCGATTTTCATGTCAAAAGGTGTTCCTGTGCGCCTCGATGGTGGTACAACTCTTTTTGATAATGAGACTTTGCTCAAGTTGACAGAAGTTTGTCTCTATTCAATCTATGCATTGTCAGCGGCCACATTGCTGAGTCTTCTTCTGTCAATGCTAGGAGTTTTTAAGAAAAAATAATTATATTGAAAGAGATTAGTTATGGGAAAAGGAAAAAGAAAAGTTCCTGGACTGAATCAATCTTCGATAGCTGATATCTCATTTATATTGTTGATATTCTTCCTTGTGACTACCTCGATGGACACTGACACGGGTCTGCCTCGGCGTCTTCCCGAGTGGGACCCCAATGCCGTGGAAGAGGAGATTATGATCAGGGAACGTAATATAATGATAGTGAACGTAAACAAGTTCAATGAGATATACGTTAAGCATGGTGCTTTTAACGGACGGGTTGCTGTTTATGAACTTAAGGATATAGCAAAAGAATTTATCGCAAATCCTCATGACAATATCAATCTGCCTGCTAAGGAAGAGTATGTTATTCCGGATTTTAAAACTGTCGTTACGACGATAAAACATGTAATTTCACTGCAGACAGACCGTTCTACAAGCTATGAAACATATTTTCAGGTTCAGAACGAGCTGACAAGGGCTTACAACGAGCTTCGTGACGAATGGTGCAGACAGACATTCGGTAAAGGTTGGGTTGATGCATCTGAGGATGAGCAGACCTTTGCCAAGGGTATGTACCCGTCTAAGATCTCGGAGGCCGAGCCCAGGCAGTATGGTACCACAGTGGTAGCACCACAGTAAAAAGATAAGAATATGGGTAGATTTAAAAAGAGTTCAAGGGAAATGCCGGAGTTGAATACTTCGTCTCTTCCGGATTTGATTTTTACAGTTCTGTTCTTTTTCATGATGGTTACAACCCTTCGTGATGTGGAACTGAAAGTTCAATTTACCACTCCATCGGGTACTGAAATTGAGAGACTTGAGAAGAAATCTCTGGTATCATTTATTTATATCGGTCCTCCTGCAAGGGCGTATCGTGCGGTTATGGGTTCAGCGCCACGTATTCAGTTAAATGATAAGTTCTCTGAGCCGGAGCATATTCGCGACTTTGTGGTTGCCGAACGTGAAAATATGTTTGAAAGAGATAAACCTTTCATGAAAGTATCTCTAAAGATCGATAAGGAGACCCACATGGGTATTGTAACGGACGTGAAACAGGCCTTGCGTAAGGCATGGGCATTGAATATTGTCTATTCAGCCAAACTGGA
>DDLZ01000099.1:0-11479 GCA_002340405.1 Bacteroidales bacterium UBA2559 | reverse complement strand
GAGAACTATGTTTCTTCGGTTGGGTAGCACTCCTTTGGGCAGGGACTCAAATGTGTTGCGTCCCATAAGCACCGTGTTACCGGTAGTGAGAGCTTTGAAACGCTTCATGTCGGCACGAAGATGATAGATGAGACGGTTTTCAAATCCTATGGCTCCGTCTTCGGAGATGGCAACGATTATGGTTATCATACTGAGACTTCGGCTTTGATGTGAGGATGCGGATCATAGCCTTCAATCCGGAAATCTTCAAATTTGAAGTCAAAGATGCTCTTCACATCGGGGTTAATGATCATTTCGGGCAGCCGGCGCGGCTCGCGTGTCAGTTGCAGACGTGCCTGCTCCAGATGGTTCGTGTAGAGGTGGGTGTCACCTGTGGTATGTATAAAGTCGCCGGGTTTGAGTCCCGTGACCTGAGCCGTCATCATGGTAAGCAGAGCGTATGAAGCAATATTGAAGGGAACGCCCAGGAAGGTGTCGGCACTGCGCTGGTAGAGCTGAAGACTGAGCCTGCCGTTTGCCACATAGAACTGAAAGAAGGTGTGGCAGGGCGGCAGATTCATATTCTTCAGATCGGCCACATTCCATGAGCTGACTATGATACGGCGTGAGTCCGGATTCTGTTTTATATTATCTACCGCTTCCGATATCTGGTCAATAAAACCTCCTTCATAATCGGGCCAGGAGCGCCATTGATAGCCATATATGTGCCCCAGATCACCGTCGGGGTCAGCCCATTCGTTCCAGATGCGCACGCCGCGCTCCTGAAGCCATTTGGCGTTGGTGTCGCCCCTCAGGAACCAGAGCAGCTCATATATTATTGACTTCAGATGAAGTTTCTTTGTCGTCAGGAGCGGGAATCCCTCCTCCAGATTGAAGCGCATCTGATGTCCGAAGATGCTTATGGTGCCTGTACCGGTCCGATCGACCTTCTCGACACCCTCTTTTAGGATCTTGTCAAGCAGTTCAAGATACTGTTTCATGTTCAGTTAATTTTAGCTGTCTGCGAATATACTGATTTTTTGGCTTAATTTTGTCTTAACTTAAGGTCAGGTTATGGAACTGCCGTCAGATTTTATCAATATGTTGTCCGGACTGTTGCCGGAGGGTGAGGCGGCCGAACTGCTTGAGGCGTTGCGGGAAACCCCTCCGCCGGTCAGCATCAGGCTGAATCCGGATAAAGTCGGTCCGGGGGAGGTTTTCGACTCCCTTGGATGCAGTACGGATGGAGCCGTGCCTTGGGCATCGGACGCCTTTTATCTGGACCGCCGACCGCTCTTTACCCTTGACCCCAAGCTGCATCAGGGCGTTTACTATGTGCAGGAGGCATCGTCCATGTTTATGGAGCAGGCTGTCAGGAGCTGTGTAAGCGGACCGGTCACATTCCTTGATCTCTGCGCTGCTCCCGGAGGCAAATCGACTCATATAGCTTCGCTGCTTCCCGAAGGCAGCATCCTTGTGGCCAATGAGATCCAGCGGGGAAGGGCGAATATTCTGGCGGAGAATATGGTAAAATGGGGACGCAGCGATGTGATGGTGACCTGCAACACGCCACGCCGGATTGGTGAATCGGGGCTGATGTTTGATGTTATTGCTGTCGATGCACCCTGTTCGGGCGAGGGTATGTTCCGTAAAGAGTCTCAGGCGGTGGCCGATTGGAGCCTTGCGACGGTCGATATGTGCGCCGCCCGTCAGCGTATGATATTGGCCGATATCTGGCCGGCCCTGAAGCCGGGAGGGTTTATGATCTACAGCACCTGTACCTTTAATCTGTCCGAGGATGAGGATAATGTCCGATGGTTGATCGGGGAATTTGGAGCCGAACCGGTGCCGATTCAGACCGAACCGTCGTGGAACATTTACGGGGCTTTGGACGGCAGCGATATTCCTGTAAACAACTTTATGCCCTACAGAACACGAGGTGAAGGTTTTTTTATTGCTCTGTTGCGCAAGCCCGGCTCATGGAGTCCGTCGAGTAGGTCAAAATCTGCCAAAAGGGCGGCCGAAGTCAGATTCCCGGAGCTCGAAAGGTGGGTTGCCGGAGCAGACGGTTTCCGGTTTTTCATGGAGCGCGATTCTATCTATGGCCTGCCTGCAGCGTTGGCCGATGATATGCTTGAGATAGGCCGCCTGCTCTATCCGCTGGTGTGCGGTATGGATGTTGCCGTTAAGAAGGGGCATGATTTGATCCCTTCGCACGCTCTTGCTATGTCATGCGCTCTCTGTGCAGACTCTTTCAATAGGGTGGAGGTCTCAAGGGAACAGGCTCTTTCGTATCTGCGCTGTGAAGCCGTGCAGTTTGAGAATGCCCCCAAAGGGTTTCTGCTCCTGACCTTTATGGATAGGCCTTTGGGTTTTGTCAAAAATTTGGGAAACCGCGCCAACAACATGTATCCCAGGGAGTGGCGGATCCGCATGAGCGTTTGAGGCGTTCGAGGTATTCGGGGGGTCGAAACGTTCCGGATGTTCGAGGTATCTGGACTTTCGAGGTGTTCGAGACGTTCCCAAACGGAGTCCGTCCGGTTCCCGAGGAGCGTTCGAGACGTTCCCAGGGGGTGTTTGATCAGTGTCCGAACAGGCCGTAGGTAGTCCTAATGACCCTGAATTCGGTCCTGCGGTTAAGCTGGTTGCAGATTTCCTGCTGTTCATCGGAGAGTTTGAGAATGAACGCTTCGGTAAGGATGTCGTTCTCGTTCAGAAAATCATGCTCTTCGGCAATTTTCCGGCTTATGATCTTTGGTTGGGTCTCGCCGTATCCGTGTGCGGTCAGCCTCTCTTTATCTATCCCGTGAGCTATCAGGTATTTTACGACACTTTCGGAACGCTGCTGTGAGAGCCTCCGGTTATAGTTGTCGTCCCCCTTGTAGTCGCAATGGGCTCCAATCTCAATGGTGACTCCCGGATTGTTTTCAAGCAGCATGACAAGTTCGTCAAGCGATTCTGTCGATTCGGGACGCAGTGTGGCGCGGTCAAAGTCAAAGAAGATGTTGTCTATCAGTACCGGCTTGGAGATGGATGAGAGCGGAAACTGCAAAACATACTCGCGGTCCTGCTCGGTACTGTCGGCAGTCATCTCCTGCATATAGTTCATGTAGCCTTTTGATGTGCCTAGCAGCAGATAGCTGACGCCGGGCGTTATGCGCTGTGTGAATGAACCGTCATCCCTGACGGTTATCTTCATGTTGGTACCGTCATTACCAACCAGATGCACTATGGCGCCGGGCAACTCATAACCGTCCTTTTCATAGACCCAGCCAATCAAGTTGTGGACTGTCTCGGGCAGTTCGAATGTCCAGATATGGTCGCGTCCGCGGGCGTCGCCCCGGTTCGAGGAGAAGAATCCGCGGGTATAGTCGCCCTCGAAGGTCATCCCGAAATCATCGTATTGGGAGTTGAGAGGCGCCCGCATATTGGTTACGTTCCAGGTGGTGTCGCTTGTCGCAACTGCGCGGAAGATATCGAGTCCTCCCATGCCGGGATGTCCGTCGGATGAGAAGTAGAGTTCACCGTTTCGGCGGAATGTGGGAAACATCTCATTGCCGGGGGTGTTAATGTCGGGTCCCAGATTTTCGCCTCCAAGGAGACGCTCTCCAATAGGTACCCGCCAAAGGTCCATGCCGCCGTATCCGCCGTCCATGTCCGAGACGAAGTAGAGCCATTGTCCGTCGGGTGAAACGGCAGGGTGGGCGTAGTTATATAGTGAATCTTCGACGTCAGAGTATGGAGAGGCTGTTGACCAGGAGGCATCGCTCCTGGCGGATTTCATAATTGTTGCGGGACGGGGCAGTTGAGGGTCGGTTGGACAGTATGTGAAGTACATGACAGAGAAATCGGGGCTCAGGGCACAGCTGCCGTCTTCAAATTCGCTGTTAGGACCGTTCTCAATAACTTTAGGCTTGGTCCATTTTCCGTTTTCGTCCTTTACGGATAGAAAGATGTCACAGCTTTTCACTCCTGTAATGGGGTTTATGTCATCACCCATAGCCTCTTTTCGGGTCGAGGTGAAATAGAGCTGTCCCCAGTCGTTACCGGCCAGGACAGGCGACCATTCGCTGTATCGGCTGTTCATCACGGGATCTCTCTTAACGATAAATCGGGTGGGATTAGCGGCATACTCGACTGCCAGACTGCATGAGAGCAGGCCGTTGCGCGACAAGATGTCTGTTGAGTCGTATTCTAACGCTATTTTATAGTTCTTTTCGGCCTCTTTGTAGTTGCCGCTCATAAGTTGCATGTCGCCCAGATACCTGTAAACAGTTGTATCCTGATAGCTGTAGCGAACCGCATTCTTATATGCGGCAAGTGCGCGGGATACAAAATTGATGCGTCGGTACGATTCGCCCAGTTTGAATGCGGTGGCTGCACGGATTTCTCTCTCCTTGGAGGGTGTGCCGGAATATCCGCGCCGGTAGTAGTTGGCCGCCTCCTGATATTCACCCAGTGCAAAACTCTGATCACCCTTGCGTATATGGATTTCAGCCCCGCAGCCGTATAGCAGCAACATCAGGGCCGACAGACCAATCCATTTGCCGGTACGAATAGTTTTCATCAATATAATAACTGATTCAGGCCCTCTTTATTGTTTTAAACGGCTAAGCGGTCAATCGGAAAATGTTATCTTTTCTCGGACTCTTTTCTTGGAGGACAGATTTCCTGTTGCCGTTTTATGGCCGTAAAAGGTAAAAGAGGTTAGAATATTTTTTTACAGGTCATCAAAAAGCGGTTACTTCATCTTTATCCAGGCCGCAAGGTCTTTCCAGGTGGGTTTTTTGCCATGCATGAATACACCCACACGGAATATGCGGGCGGCAATCCATGTCATTATGAAGAATGAGATGAAAAGCACAATGATTGAGACTATCACCTGCCATGCGGGGATGCCGAAGGGTATGCGGGCCATCATCACTATGGGCGAGGTGAAGGGGATCATGGAGCACCAGAAGACCAGACCTGAGTTGGGGTCGTTCATTATGTTCATCATAACGATTATGGCCAGAATGACCGGCATCATGATGATGCTGTTAAACTGAGCGGCATCCTGGGGGGTGTCAACGGCCGAGCCTATGGCAGCATACATCGATGCGTAGAAGAGGAAGCCTCCTACAGCGAATACGAGCAGTTGCACAAACAGACTAAGCAGGAATCCTACATCGGTAAAACTGCTTATGGCTGAACCCATCATGGGGTCCGATATTGCCTGTACGGAGGCGGGGTCTATCAGCAGCGGCATTACAAAAGAGCTGACGCCTATTACAAGGACAGCCCAGATTACTATCTGCAGGGCGGCGACCAGAGCAATGCCCAGGATCTTGCCCATCATAAGTTCAAACGGGGTGCAGGATGTGATTATCACGTCCAAAACACGGGTCTGTTTCTCGTCAATGACCGACTGGAGTACCTGTTGCCCGTAAACTATCAATATGAAGTAGAGCAGCATACCCAGAGTAAGACCAAGCAGCCACGACATGGTGGTGGATGTTGCCTCCATGGAGTCTTCATCGGTTGCAAGAACATTGTTTTTGAGAGTCTGGACGTTGACGCGTATGCCGGCATCGGCCAGAATACGGTCTATGTTCTCAATCTCATAACGGCTCAGGCGTTCAGTACGTAAAATATCCTGGATCTGGCCGTTGATACTCTCTTCAACACTCATTGATGATGCATCGTTAAGTATCAATTGCAGATTACCGGGGTTGGACAGTATGTCGCTGCCGATGATAAGTATGCCGTATGCCCGGTCGGCATTGCTGTATTGTGCACGCGCCTCTGCTGCTGTGATGCCGGTATCGAGCAGCCGGAACTCGACAGTAGAGCCGGATTTGAGCTGACGGCCTACAAACCGCTCGGGGCTGTTGTCAACTACCACTACTTTTTTTGTGGATGTTTTGCCCAGCATCATGATAAGGGTGGGGGCCGCCATAAGGGTAATCATCAGTATGGGCGTGAGCAGGGTGGTAATTATGAACGATTTTTTACGGACGCGTTCAGTGAACTCACGTGACAGGATAAGATTTATTTTGCTCATTGTCTTTTTGTTTTAAAGCGTACCGTTCACGGCACGGATAAATATATCGTTCATGCTTGGTATGATCTCCTGGAAGGAGCGCAGGTTGACACTCTCGTTCAGAGCGCCTATGACGGGACGTATGTCTTTGTCAAGTTTGATATGGAGTTTGTGTTGCGTGTAGCCGCCAATCAGATTTTCAGGTTCGCCTATTAGTTCGGCCTTGTCGCTTATGGCTCTTGTGAATTTATCATATTCACCGCTGAAAACCACCCGGAAGGTGTTGCCTCCGGCTTTACGGCGTATCTCCCCGACAGAGCCTGACAGCACGTTACGGGATTTGTTTATCAGGGTTATGTTGTCGCATAACGCCTCCACGGATTCCATATTATGGGTGGAGAATATAATAGTGGCGCCACGGTCGCGCAGGTTCAGTATCTCATCTTTGAGCAGGTTGGTGTTTATGGGGTCAAAGCCGGAGAAGGGTTCGTCGAATATGAGCAGTTTGGGTTCGTGAGCCACGGTGACTATGAACTGTACTTTCTGGGCCATGCCTTTGGAGAGGTCTTCGACCTTTCTGTCCCACCATTCGGTGAGTTCCATGCGGTCGAACCACTTGCGCAGACGTTTGATTGCTTCGAACTTGGAGAGGCCGCGCATACGTGCAAAGAATATGGCCTGCTCGCCGACCTTCATCTTTTTGTAGAGTCCGCGTTCTTCGGGCATATAGCCAATCCGGTAGATGTCTTCGGCGGTGATTTCACGGTCTTCGAAAAAAACTTTTCCGGAGTCGGGAAGGATCATGCGGTTAACCACGCGTATAAGGGTGGTCTTTCCGGCTCCGTTCGGGCCTAAAAGGCCGTAGATAGAGCCGCGGGGAATTTCCATTGACACATCGTCAAGTGCACGGTGACCGGTGTAGGTCTTGGAGATGTGTTCGATTTTCAGGACAGTATCCATTATCTGTTTCTTATCGTTTTTTTGCAAAGATACGGTCAAAAATGATTTCGGCAATCAGTTTCTCACCATCTTCATTGGGGTGTATGGTATCGGGGAAATATTCTCTCTTGCCTTGAAACGGGGTGTAGAGGTCAATGACGGGCAGATCCTCCTCTTGAGCGACCTCTTTTATATAGGGTATGACTCCGTTGAAAATGACGCTGTCGTTTATGTTCCATGCACCGCCCATGGCCGGAACAGGCAGGCATAACCATATTTCAGGCTTGCTCGGCAGATTGCCGAATGACTCTATCAGGATTTTAAGGTCCTGTTTGAAATGTCCGCTCTCTTTCCAGTTATAAGGTTTGCTGTCGTTGGTGCCGAGTTTTATGGTGACTATATCGGGACAGAATTCCAGAGCATCCTTATAGGCCTGTTCGTTCATGTAGGGCTTGTCTGTACCTGTCATCATGGTGCTGCCGCTCACTCCAAAGTTGCGGACCTCATATTTGTCGCCCAGCATTGCGCCCAGCACGCCCGGATAGGCGTCGTTCAAACGGTCTTGTATGCCGTGTCCGTAGGTTATGCTGTCGCCCACGCAGGCTACTCTTACAGGCTCGCTCTTGCAGGCGGCCAATGTCAGCACCAGTGCCGACATGAGTATCAATCTGATCTTTTTCATATAGTCTGTTTTTATTGTTTGCTTTTGTCCGTTCGATGTTTGTTTTCGTTTGTCCATTCTATATTCTGCTTAATTGTTGTTTTCGTTTGATTGTTTAAGCTTCCGGTTCTCTCTTTTTGTTGTATGCTTCCAGTTGGTTGTGTATGCTTTCGGCATGTATGATCTCGAATATGGAGCGTACGAATTCTTCGTCCAATCCGTATTTGCAGCCTTCGGCTATCATCTCATCAATCAGGCTCCGGTAATGGCCGGGCTGAAGGACGGTCAGATTACGCAGACGTTTGAGGTCGCCTGTCAGACGGGCGGCTTCAAGACGCTCGGCAAGGGTTGCCGTGAGTTTGCGGTCTATGGCCTCTATCTGTTCCCTGTACGGCTGCAGTACGGCGAGGTCCTCGTCATCGGGATCTTTGTGACAGACAAGGCTCTCCGTGAGCTGTTTGAACTCGGCGGGAGTGAGCTGTTGAGCCTTGTCGCTGAGCGCCTTTTCGGGGTTGGGATGTACCTCGATAAAGAGTCCGTCAGACTTCATGTCAAGGGCCATCTGTGCCACGAGTCCTACCAGATCGCTGCGGCCGGCAATGTGACTCGGGTCACACAGAACAGGCAGTCCCGGAATACGGCGGCGCAGCTCAACGGGTATCTGCCAATGGGGTGCATAGCGATATATTCGTTCTCCGTAAGAACTGAATCCGCGGTGGATGGCGGCAAGACGTTTGACACCTGCTCCGGCAAGCCGTTCGAATGCTCCCAGCCAGAGGTCCAGTTCGGCATTTATGGGGTTTTTGACAAGCACCGGGATGTCAATATTCCGGAGGCTGTCGGCTATCTCCTGCACGGCAAACGGGCTGGTGGTGGTGCGGGCTCCAATCCACAGTATGTCTATACCGGCCTCTAAAGCCGCCTCAACATGGCGGGCGTGGGCAACTTCGGTGGTTACCGCCATTCCGGTCTTCTCCTTAACCTCTTTAAGCCACTTGAGGGCCGGCTCGCCGACACCTCCAAAGCAACTTGGGCGGGTGCGCGGTTTCCAGACACCGGCACGGAATATGCCTATTCCCTGAGCCGAGAGCTGAGTTGCACAGTCAAGCACCTGCTCGCGTGATTCGGCGCTGCAGGGACCTGCAATCAGCACGGGCTTTTTATTATGAGTCTGAAGCTTCTCTATATTTTCAAGTTCAATTTGAATTTGGGTCATTCTACATTATTTGAATTTGGGTCTATTTTATATTTGTTCAATCCGGATCGTTTTAAATTGTTTCAATCCGATTTATTTTAAATTGTTTCAATCTTAGTCATTTCATATCGTTTCAATTTGAATCGTTGTATGTCAATTTAATTCGGATTATTGTATATTACAGTTCCATTTTCTATTTTTATCATTCCTTTATTGACCAGTAAATGGAGTATGATGTCAATTTTTTTCTTGGGATAGGGCAGGGAATAGACCTCTCTGGGGTCCCCCTCCTCTTTAAGAAGTTCCGTGACGGCATTGGTGATTGTCTCTTTCTCACCGCGTGTCATGTGTCCGGAGACCTTTTCCTGACACAGGTCACAGTGCATACAGGGCCTCTTCTGAGTCTCCCCAAAATATTTCAGCAGCATGGCGCTGCGGCATCCGGTGGTCCGGGTTATGTATTCGGTCATGGCGCCTATCCTCTCTTTGAACTCCTCCTTGCGTAAACGGTAAACTTCGGGGTCAAACCGGAGTTTGTCGGTATCGACACGCTGCCTTGTCCAGGTTATTAGCGGTGTCTTACGTTCGGGGACATAGCGGACTATACCCTGATTCTGCAGATTGGTGAGTACGGTGTATAGAGTTCTGCGGTCTGTGCCTACACGCGAGCATATCAACTGCTCGTCAATGAATGTGTAGTCGGCGAAGATCCCGCCGTACAACCGTAGTATGGCATTCATTATCTGTTCAGTGAGGGTGTCCTGACGCAAAAGGTAGAGTTCGTCGCGTCGGGCAGTGAAGAGCAGTTTGGCTGAAAAGTCAGCCTCCTCGGAATATTCGATATAGCCCATTCTGGTAAGGATGCGCAGGGCACTGTCCGTAGGGATGACGGGCAGCGAAAAGTGCCGGCAAAATTCTCCGAGTGAGAATGAGTAGGAGCAACCGCGGCCGTCGCCGACAGCCATCTCGTGATAGAATCCCAGCTTCTCGTATATATTTCTTATAAAATCCTCTTTGGGAAAGTTGTCCGATATGCGTTTGCTGATGATCCTTTTGTCTCCGGGAGAGAAGAGCAGTACGGCGTATGATCTTTTTCCGTCTCTTCCGCCGCGTCCGGCCTCCTGAAAGTAGGCTTCAACAGAATTGGGGATGTCCATATGGATAACAGCTCTGACATCGGGTTTATCGATTCCCATTCCGAAGGCGTTGGTTGCCACTACGACGCGATATCGGTCTTCGGTCCACGCTTTCTGGCGTTCATCCTTCAGGATCGGGTCAATTCCCGCATGATAGAAAACCGATGGAATGTCATGAGAATTAAGAAAATCGGCAATTACCTTGGTCTCCCGCCTGTTCCTTACATATACGATGGCCGAGCCGGGTACATTGTTCAGAATATGTTTCAGCTCCTGGAGTTTGTTTTCGGTGGTACGTACCACGTATGAAAGGTTCTCGCGGTAGAAGCTCATCCTGATAACGTTCTTCTCGGGGAATCCCAGTTTGTCCTGGATGTCATCGGCCACACGCGATGTTGCCGTTGCGGTCAGCGCCAGCACCGGCACACCGGGCAATAGTTTGCGTATNNCCGGTACACCGGGCAGGAGTTTGCGTATTTCGGCAATCTGAAGGTATGACGGCCGGAAATCATAACCCCATTGGGAAATGCAGTGTGATTCGTCAACAGTTATAAGATTGACTTTAATGCTTTTCAGTTTGGATTTGAAGAGGTCGGAGGAGAGACGCTCGGGGGAGACATAGAGGAATTTGTATCCGCCGAATATACAGTTCTCCATAGCTGAGATGATCTCATCACGTCTCATGCCGGTCTGGATGGAGATTGCCTTTATTCCGTAATCCTTCAGTATGCGCACCTGGTCCTTCATGAGCGCTATGAGCGGAGATATGACCAGACAGACACCATCGGTTGCCAGGGCCGGAACCTGGAATGTGATACTCTTACCGCCTCCGGTAGGCATCAGTCCAAGTGTGTCTCGCCCGCTTCCTATGCTCTCGATTATCTGTTCCTGAACACCGCGGAAACTTTCGTAGCCCCAATAGTGTTTGAGTATCTCTCTATAGGTCATTGTCTCGTCTTGTCAGACTTGGCATCGGGTAAATTGGGTTTGATGCTTTCAATCTGGAGCAGCACATCGCCCTTTTTAAAATTATTCTCCTCAATGGTATAGCAGATATCGAAAGACCTTTTAGTTTTGATGTGGGTCAGGTATTCGCTTTTTCCGAAAGCTATTCCTTTCATGGAATGGCTGCTTTTGCTGTCAATGAGTTCCAGTTTGATATGTTCATGATCGCGTCCCACGACTTTGCTGGTCCCGTAGTCATAAACGTTCCGTGTGCAGAATATGGGTTTGCTGTTTTCGGGGCCAAACGGCTGGAACCGTTTCAGGTCCCTGAAGAATTTAGCTGTGATATCTTTGAAATCAATCTCGGCGTCAATATAAATTGTAGCTTCGGTCAACTCCGG
This sequence comes from Bacteroidales bacterium UBA2559, assembly GCA_002340405.1. Lineage (GTDB taxonomy): Bacteria > Bacteroidota > Bacteroidia > Bacteroidales > Bacteroidaceae > Colenecus. The sequence continues at coordinate 201 of DDLZ01000099.1, read as the reverse complement.
TTCAATATTCTCGGAGACATACTTTTCAAAACGTTGCTTGAACTCTTCGACATTCTCCACCTTGAGCGAGAGTCCGACTGCATATGTGTGACCTCCAAAATTTTCAAGCAGGTCTCTGCAACTTTCGACAGCCTTGTAAATGTCGAAACCCGGTACTGACCTGGCTGATCCGGTGGCCATGTCGTCACTTTTGGTCAGTAC
>DDLZ01000077.1:996-6667 GCA_002340405.1 Bacteroidales bacterium UBA2559 | reverse complement strand
TATAATATTATCGGTCAAATCAATCCGGATAATCCTGTCCGTATTATTCTGTGTGCACACTGGGACAGCCGCCCTTGGGCCGACAATGACCCCGATCCCGCAAACCGTAATACTCCGATAGACGGAGCTAATGACGGTGCAAGCGGTGTGGGCGTGATTCTGGAGATAGCCCGTCAGCTTCAGATAAAAGCGCCGGCCATAGGTGTTGACTGTATTTTTTTCGATGCCGAAGACTGGGGACCGGGTGATGATTATACCGGCGATAACGGTAACTATTGGGGACTGGGGTCCCAGTATTGGGCTGCGAATCCCCACAAAGAGGGGTATAGGGCCAGATATGCAGTGCTTCTGGATATGGTTGGCGGCAAAGGCGCACGGTTCTGTTTGGAAGGCTACTCGGTAATGTTCGCTAAAAATGTTGTTGACAAGGTGTGGAATACGGCAGCGGAGCTGGGACACGGCAGCCTTTTCATGAAGGTTGACGGCTCTTTTGTTACCGATGACCATTATTACATAAACACCATTGCCAAAATTCCCGCAATAGACATTGTGCCTTACCAGCCTATTGGAAACATCAGCAGTTTCGGGCCCACATGGCACACCCTGCAGGACAATATCGGCAACATTGACAAGGATGTACTTAAGGCTGTAGGCGAAACAGTGCTTAAGGTAATTGAAAAGGAGAGACCATGACCATAGATGAGATACAGGATGAAATAATCCGGGAATTCGAGATTTCGGACGACTGGATGGACAAATATCAGATGATCATAGACTTAGGTAACCAGTTACCGCCTCTTGACGGAAAGCTCAAGACCGATGACAACCTTATTGACGGCTGTCAGAGTCGGGTCTGGGTATATGCCTCTATTGAGGACGGCCTGCTGCACTTTCAGGCCGACAGTGATGCAATAATTACCAAGGGTCTGATAGCGCTGCTTATCAGGACCTTGTCGGGACATACACCGCGTGAGATTCTTGACAGCGATCTTCATTTCATTGATGCCATAGGACTCACACAGCATCTCTCACCTACCCGCAGTAATGGCCTGCTTGCAATGGTGAAACAGATAAAGACTTACGCATTAGCATACTTAAAATGAAGAGAGGAATATTAATTGTAGGATTGTGCCTGCTCCTTGCGGCTTGCGGTAATAGCAGCAGAGAGCGGTTTTCCATAAATATCAGAGTCAAAAAGAACAGCTTCAGTTGGAGGAACAGTTGCGTTACATTCCAAGCAGGTACCGATATACCGGCCTTTAGGGCATGGGTTACCGGCGACAAAAAAGCCTCTAAAGCCGATGTTTACGGACTCGGGTTTGGAGCATCGGCCCCGATGGGAATAGAGGGGCTCTACTATCCGTCCGGATACAGCAGCGCTGAGCTGCTTATGCGCACTCCCGAGATGGCAACTCTGGTTATTCATTATCCCGAATGGGAGGTACAGGATGTCCTTGTACAGCTTGATAAACAGATCACGATTTACAGGGACTGTCCGGTCATTCAGGTAATCGATTTCTATTCAGGCGGATTTGACGCGTTGAACGTAGCGGCAGGACTTCCCTTAAAAGGATATAGGGCCGATGCAGGGGAGAGAAGTATAACCGTTACCGCAACAGACGGTACAACCGCATCTATTTATATGCCCGAAGCTGACGAAACACGTGCTGAAGGACCTGACGGCCATGCCGTAATCAGGCATATGATACGCAGGGGCGAACCTCTATACTACTACATAGGAGTGGGAAGAGAAAGTCCGGAGCGTCTTTTACAGATTGCCGACAGCCTGTCGGCCGGCAGGAACAGAGAACCTTTGATTATACGATAAAACAATTAGAACAAAAACAGATATATTATGGTAAGTAAATTCTGGAATGCAGAGATTGAGACTATGCCTCGCAAAAAGCTGGAACAGCTTCAGATCGAGCGACTCAAAAAAACTGTGGAAATAGCTATGGGAAGCCCTTTTTATGCTCCTAAGTTTAAAGAACTCTCAATCACCCCCGACAGCATCAAATCAATAGAAGACATCAGGCGTTTTCCGTTTACAACGAAGAACGATTTGAGAAGTACATATCCGTTCGGTATTGCATCTATTTCGCTGGACAGGGTGGTACGGCTCCACTCGTCAAGCGGAACTACGGGTAATCCCACTGTCATACTGCACACACAGAGAGATTTGGACGAATGGGCAGATGCCATGGCACGTTCCATGTACTGCATCGGACTGAGAAACACCGATATAATACAGAACACATCGGGTTATGGAATGTTTACCGGCGGCCTGGGAATACAGTATGCGGCCGAACGCCTCGGAGCCTTGACCGTTCCTGCAGGCGCAGGCAACAGCAAGCGTCACGTCAAGTTCATAACCGACTTCGGCACTACAGCCCTGCACTGCATACCGAGTTATGCCAACCGTCTGGCCGCCGCCTTCCTGGAGGAGGGGATTGACCCGCGCAATACCACGGTCAGGACTCTCATAATAGGCGCCGAACCTCACTCTGAGGCGCAGCGCAAACGTATTGAGGAGCTGTGGGGCGCCAAAGCCTACAACAATTTTGGAATGAGCGAAATGTGCGGCCCGGGCGTGGCCATCGAATGCCGGGAACAGAACGGAATGCACATCTGGGAGGATAACTACATTGTAGAGATTCTGGACCCCGATACTCTGCAGCCTGTTCCGGAAGGAGAACAGGGCGAGCTTGTGCTTACCACATTGAACAGGGAGGCTATGCCGCTGTTCCGTTACCGTACCCGTGACCTGACCTCCATCTTGCCGGGCGACTGCCCATGCGGCCGTACCCACAAACGTCTGGCGCGTTTCCAGGGTCGCAGCGATGACATGATGATAGTCAAGGGTGTGAACATCTATCCCATCCAGATTGAGAAGATTCTCATGCAGTTCCCCCAACTGGCAAGCGACTATCTGATTACCATTGAAACCATTGACGATAATGACGAGATGACGGTCGAGGCCGAGTTGGCACAGGCCACCGATGATTACGGCCTGTTACGGAACTTGAGCAAGGAGATAACCTATCGTCTCAAGAGTGAGATATTGATTACCCCTATAGTCAAGCTTGTAGGTAAGGGAGTAATCCCACAATCTGAGGGCAAGGCAAAGAGAGTAAATGATTTACGAAAAAACTTTTAATATCAGAAAATTATGAAGACCATAAAGCAGATTTCAATTTTTCTTGAAAACCAGCGCGGTAAGCTGAGTGATATTTTAACCGCACTTAAAGACGAAAATATAGAGATTCAGGCCGCTTCAGTGGCCGATACCATCGATTACGGAATCCTTCGCCTCATAACGTCGAACCAGGTGAAGGCCTCCGAGCTGCTTTCAGCCAAAGGACATCTGGTAATCATAAACGAGGTGCTTGCCATTGAGGTCGAATCCGACACTGCGGCGTTTGCCAATGCCATCGATGTCCTGACGTCCGGCGGATGTACAATAAACTATCTCTACACTTTTCACAAGGCCGGTAAACTGGTACTTATCATTCGTCCTTCAAATCTGGAAAAGGCTGAAAAAGTTGCTCTGAGCAATGGTCTCAACCTTATCCGCGGATGGGAGTAATGTACTATTGATATTTATAATGTAAAATAAACCATGTTTTTGAAAATTTTAATTCTTGTAATATTCTTCGCCATAATGATTGGCGTGGGAGTATATTACCGTAAAAGCACCAAAGATGTACAGGGCTTTGTGCTTGGAGATCGTAAGGTAGGTTCGTGGCTCACGGCGTTTGCATTCGGAACATCCTACTTCTCGGCTGTTATATTCGTAGGATATGCCGGTCAGTTCGGCTGGAAATACGGTATGTCGGCCACATGGATAGGAATAGGAAACGCCTTGATCGGTTCACTGCTTGCATGGAGGATCTTGGGTCGTCGCACACGGCTGATGACACAGTATATGCATAGCGCCACCATGCCCGATTTTTTTGGACAACGTTTTGATTCGGAAGCCCTGAAAGTGGCTGCATCGGCAATAATATTCGTCTTTTTGATACCTTACACCGCATCGCTTTATAATGGATTGTCGAGACTGTTCGGCATGTCGTTCGGAATAGATTACAGCTGGTGTGTAATCGGAATGGCCGTTCTCACCGGTATTTATGTGCTGATAGGAGGATATATGGCAACCGCTGTCAACGATTTCATACAGGGTGTTATCATGCTAGCAGGTATAGTGGCCGTAATTTTTTCGGTGTTAAACGATAACGGCGGTTTCGTAGCAGCCGTTGAACAGCTTTCGCGGGTTCCCAGCGAGGTTGCTCCCGCATTGAACGGAGCCTTCGTCTCTTTTTTGGGACCGGAGCCCATATTTCTGATAGGAGTGGTGCTTTTGACATCGCTCGGTACTTGGGGGCTGCCTCAGATGGTGGGTAAGTTCTATGCCATTCGTGATGAAGCCGCCATCCGTAAGGGAACATTCATATCTACATTCTTTGCAATGATCGTTGCCGGGGGATGCTATTTTCTGGGTGGATTCGGACGTCTTTACGGAAACATAATCGAATATACTCCCAACAACACTCCCATATATGACAGTATTGTACCTTCAATGATCCAGAATCTGCCTGAACTGATGATTGGCATAGTCATTATTCTGGTGCTTTCAGCGTCAATGTCAACGCTTTCATCGCTGGTTTTGACATCGGGATCGACCCTTACGCTCGACATAATCAAACCAGCTGTTGCCAAAAGCGGAAAAAGTATGAGCGAGAGATCACAGCTGCTCTCCATACGTCTTTTGGTAGTCTTCTTCATCATAGTATCATCTATACTTGCCATAATTCAGGCCAAGAGCTCCGTTACATTTATAGCCCAGCTTATGGGTATATCTTGGGGTGCTCTGGCAGGCGCTTTCCTGGCTCCGTTCCTATACGGTCTTTATTGGAAAAAGACAACCAAGGCAGCGGTCTGGGCAAGTTTTATATCGGGTGTGGCCATTATGTGCGGCTGTATGTACGGCACATTTACAAAAACGGTATTTATCAGTCCTTATTTCAGTTCTCCCATTAATGCCGGTGTGCTAGCTATGCTTTTGGGACTGGTGATTGTACCGATAGTCAGTGCTTTCACCCGTGTAAAGAATAAGGATAAGGTAGAAAAGATGTTCGACTGTTACAACCGCGAGGTAACGGTACGTGCATCAACATCGCTTATGGATGCTAAAGGAGCAAAAAAATGACTATTTTTGCGTTTCAGTTATTGAGAACACTATGAAAAAAATACTGTTACTTGGCGATGAGGCCATAGCGCAGGGCGCTATCGATGCCGGACTTAGCGGCGTTTATGCTTATCCGGGAACACCCTCCACCGAAATCACAGAATATATACAGGACTACTGCTGTAATAACCCTGAAGAAGAGATACAGTGCCGCTGGTGCACCAATGAAAAGACAGCAATGGAGGCTGCGCTCGGCATGTCCTTTGCAGGCAAGCGTGCGCTTGTCTGTATGAAACATGTGGGGATGAACGTGGCGGCCGATCCTTTCATAAACTCTTCGATTACCGGAGTAAATGGCGGAATTGTTGTACTTGTGGCCGATGACCCCTCTATGCACTCATCACAGGATGAGCAGGACACCCGCTTTTACGGTAAATTCGCCTTGATTCCCATGCTTGAACCCTCTACGCAGCAGGAGGCTTACGA
>DDLZ01000077.1:0-677 GCA_002340405.1 Bacteroidales bacterium UBA2559 | reverse complement strand
TGCGGCAACACATATAACTATCTTTCCGAGTGTTACCCTGACGGCATACCATTCCCGGTCTTAAAGCTCTCACAATATCCTATACCGGTTGAGACTGTCCGTACGATGGCCGAACAGTGTGACACAATTCTTGTCATTGAAGACGGACAGCCTTTTGTGGAGGAGCAGGTGCGCGGCATACTTCCTACGCAGTGTCAGATTATAGGACGCCTTTCCGGTCAACTGCCGCGTCAGGGTGAACTCAACCCCGACATTGTCAAGACTGCTTTGGGCATATCGAAATTTGTTCATCCCGATATGGCAAAAAACGTGGTGGCACGTCCGCCTGTCCTATGTCAGGGCTGTGGTCATCGCAGCGTCTATGAAGCTATCAACATAGTTTTAAAGGACTACAAGGATGCCAAGGTGTTCGGTGACATAGGTTGCTACACACTTGGAGCTCTGCCCCCGTTCCAGGCACTTGACAGTACGGTTGATATGGGAGCCAGCATAACCATGGCCAAGGGTGCCAGCGATGCCGGTGTCTTCCCTGCAGTGGCCATAATAGGTGACAGCACCTTCACCCATTCAGGTATGACAGGTCTGCTTGATGCAGTCAATGCCAATGCCCCCATAACAGTGATAATCAGTGATAACCTTACCACGGGTATGACCGGAGGTCAGGAGTCGGCCGGCAC
>DDLZ01000090.1:442-3318 GCA_002340405.1 Bacteroidales bacterium UBA2559 | reverse complement strand
AGCGATCTCTGGATGGAGTTTGTCCGCAACAGACCGTTACGTATTCTAGCTTTCTTCTTCATAACCGCCTTTGCCATGATGTCGGTAGGCAATGCCGGCGGTGCATACTATATGAATGACCTCTATAAGCAGACTCCTTTAGCTCAGGAGGGTGTCCTTTGGATGGTCTGCGTAGTTCCGGCCATACTTTTGGTACTTGCCATGTGGATTATCAGCAAGTATGAGCTTTCGGACGAGAAGATTGATAAAATCAACATGGAGATTGAGGCCAGGGCTGCAGCCGAGGCTGCCAAAGAGGCCGAAACTGCCGGGAAGTAATTCCATTTCATATTTTGTTTAATTTAAAGAGAGCGTCGACTCACAATAAAATGAGTCGGCGCTTTTGCTGTTTTTTGACATTCGACATAGAGTAAAAGACAATATTTTTTTATTATGTTTTTCCGTTACAATGCTATTAAATTAACATTTATTATACTTTAATGTGGATAATATTAGAGAACATACTTTATATTTACTTAACATACTTTATTATTACTAAACCTTAAATACTAACCTATGAAACGAAATGTCTTATTATCAGCACTTTTCATGCTGTTTTGCTCGGGAGTGGCTGCACAGCTTCCCGGTGCCGATGCCGACAGAATTTTCTTTATAGGGTTTGAAGATGGCGGAGCAATGTTCACCGATTCCTCATTCTCTTTAGGCGATTCTATTGTAGGCGTGTACTATTATTCCCCAAAACAAATATGATGCCTCATTGAAGAAGGAGGATCTTATTTTGAGGGATACTACCTATTATGTATATAACGCCATTGCTCCGCTGGCTTCACGCGGCGATCATTTTGAATTTATCAGAGATGATTTCGGAGCCCATTCTGCGGAGATTGCAGAGAGTGGCGGTGAAGGCGGAAATGTCTATCTGAAATATGTTTCAGGCGGAAGTTCGGGTGATTCCAAATCTGCCAATTACCAAGCCAATCTCTATGTCCGCGGTATTCCGGTTGAAGATAACACCTCATACCGTCTTGTTTATTATGTTAAGACATCGGGCAAGGATGCCGGCATAGAATGTGACCTTATTCGCGGTTGGTTCCAGTCATGGAAACCATTTACGATGACCGCATCGGGTACTGAATTCATATCGGACAAATCCGGTTTCCCGGATAACCAGTGGGTCCGTATGACATCCATGACCTACTATCAGAATGATTCGATAGCCAATGCTTATCTCCATTCGCAGTACTGGTGGCAAACGACTGGACCTGGAAGGCCGGTGACGGGAATACATATCAGTACATAATGCAACCCGATGTCTATTTCTACAGACTCTCATTCCGTGGTCCGGCTACCACATATTACATTGATGATATGTCTTTGGTCAAATCCATGATTGGCGGTGTTGATTACAACAATGATGTGATCAGAGTGGATTTCGGATATCAGACGAATATAGCCGAGTTGGCTCAAGCTAACGGAATAGGTCAGTTAGTACTTCCTGAAGGAATGGTTTCCGTTAGGGGTTATGATCCTTATTATGGAGAAGAGTTTGACCTGGATCCTCTGTTCGTTGAATATCATAATGACGGATATATGTATTTATGGCTTGAAGAGGATTGTGGTAATTTTGAAAATCTCAGGGTCAGTTTCACCAATTCCGATGATCCTGCTTACCAGCTGAAATATAACGGAAGTCTCTATCCGAAGGCAAATGATGCAGAGTGGGTTGCCGCAGGTAAGATCGTGCCTGATTTTGAAAATGAGCTTGCAGTTGCCAATCCGTTGGTTTTTGCGTTGCCTATGGATATGGTTCCACCTTCGGTTGTTGATGTACGGCCGGATGACAGTTCATTTGGCCTGGATGCTTCCAAGCCTGAACATCGTCAGGTCAAGGTAACATTCGATAAGAGTTGTTATACCGGCAATAATGGGGTCACGGCTTCACTTACCGGTCCGGGAATTACAGGCTTTATTCTTGAAATGGGTCCGTATGATTCTGATGAAAACAGCATCGTCTTTACATTCCCGAGTGCAGTTCCTACAACATTAAATGGCGACTATACCCTTATTCTTGATCAAATCAAGAGCTATGCCAATGGAAATCCTGCCGAACCTGTTAAAATAAGTCTCTCATACGGTGAAGTCTCGAGCGATCCTCCCATATATTATATGAGGGGTGATTTTGACAGCCAGAAAGACAACACCATTCCATTCGGTTTTATAGCCATTGATGCTACTGGAACACACCAGAACGGAGAGTCCAGTAACGGCAGTGGATTGCGCCATTATCCTGAGGGAAGTGATTTCTACCGTTGTTTCTATTTAGGGCCTCGTCAAGGAGCCACTTATGGGCAGGCAACCTATGGAGAGATATCTGATTATACGTTGTTCCTTGAGGCCGGAAGAGTACGTGTCCGTTTCATGTACACCGGTTGGGAAACACGTCGGCAGGAATTCACATTCTCATTCTACGATATTGATGATGAGGCAAATCCTCTTATCTCGGAGAAGCTTACTCCTACGGCTGCACACTGGCGTGAGGGAGGAGCCGGTACCGCTGTCGTAGTGACCGATGCCGATCTGTTCTCAATGGATATAGAAATTCCCTCTGACGGTCTGTATGTAATGAAGTGGAGGATTGATGCAAGCGGATGGACCGGCATTGCATTCGGCAATGTGGAGGTATCGAACTGTTATTCCAGACACCGGGAGTGGTTGATGATGTATGAGAACGCCTACAATACGGCCCTTGCAGTAAAGAACGATGTGATGGCGTTGCAGGAGAAGTATTCGGGCGCGGACTTCGATGCATTCACTTCAGAAGTTATTGACCTGTATGAAGGATTTACAAGTACTTCACCTAAGGAGTGGACAGCTGC
>DDLZ01000090.1:0-313 GCA_002340405.1 Bacteroidales bacterium UBA2559 | reverse complement strand
TGACGGACTTGATGTAACTGTCAAGACCGGCGATGAACTGACAGCCATCACCGCCGAGGTAACGGCAGCTACCAAGGCAATGACCGACCGCTGCACTGCCATTGACAACTTCAACAGGGCTCTTGCCGGTGCTTTGAATGTCTTGGAGAATCAGACGGAATACGATATGTTGCCCGAGTATGCTCAACTCCAAGAGGTCTATAACGAGTGGAAGGATCTGGATATCATCGCATCTATGGACGAGGATCTGACCGGCTCCACCGCTGCACTTAACGATGCCAGGAAATTCTACACCTATGCAGGTCAAAGCATT
>DDLZ01000111.1 GCA_002340405.1 Bacteroidales bacterium UBA2559 | reverse complement strand
GCCACTACAATAAGTCGCAAGAGCAAACTCATGTAGAGAAGAAGGATAATCGTCGATCCTATAAATCCACCCTCTTCACCGATAGTGCAAAATATGAAATCCGTATCCTGCTCGGGAACATACTTCAGTTTGGTTTGAGTCCCTTTCATAAAACCTTTTCCCGTCAGGCCTCCGCTTCCTATAGCTATCAACGACTGGTTTACATTATACCCTTTTCCAAGCGGATCATCTTCAAGACCCAAAATTACGTTTATTCTGGTGCGCTGATGCGGACGCAGCATTTTATCAAAAACATAATCGACCGAAAAGAAGTATCCTGTCGAGCAGAGTGCGAACAGTGCTATAAGAATATAACTTTTTACCATATTCTTGAGAGCGTAGAAGATAAGATAGATTGCCGATAAAATTATCAGGGCCAATTGAAGCCAGGTAACTTTGAAGGGTATTACCAGCAAAGAGAAAGAGAGACCCAACAGTGTCACACCAAATTCCAGAATAAGCAGTTTTATGCCTAACTTCTTGTCACGCAAAAGGTTCCATGCCAATATTACGGTTATTGCCTGTATGATGCCCAGGACCAGTAACGAACCCACATCGTATGGCTGGCCGGCCATAGTGACGCTGCCGAACTTTATACCCAGAACGAAAAAAAGTACTGCACAAAACCCTATCAGCAGCACATTTCCCGACATACCCTCCCTGTAAAGGACAAGCAGGAAAGCCAGATAGACAAGAGCCGACCCGGTTTCATTCTGAAAAATTATGAGTACAATAGGCAACATAATAATACCTGCCGCAATCAGTACATCTTTAAGCCGCTCCATACTGAAGTCATAATGACCCACGAATTTGGCAAGAGCCAGAGCCGTTGCAAATTTGGCAAATTCGGCAGGCTGAAAACTCAACGGACCAAGCTTGAGCCACGAACGGGAACCCTTCGTATCCTCGGCCACAAAGATTGTGACTATCAGCAGCAGTATTAAAACTATATAGATTAGGTAAGAATAGTTGTAAAAGACATTCTGACTGATAGAGAGTACAACCGCCGCAATGACAAATGCCAATATTATCCAGACCATCTGTTTGCCGGAACGTGTGGCAAACGAAAGCAGATCAGGGTTTTCTATGTCTGCACTCGCACCGCAAACACTTAACCATCCGCATACGGCAATGGCCAGGAAGAGCAATACGGTCAGCCAGTCCAGTTTACCCAAAACATCAACGTTCCTCGATACCATAATCAATAATCCTGTTTGAAAATGCTTCAGCTCTGATCATACTCTCCTGTGACAGTCCGCCGGTCAGATATTGCTCTATCATCAAAGCGCCTATCGGCACGCCGTACACGGCTCCGAATCCGCCGTTCTCAACATAAACGGCAATCGCTATCTTGGGTTTGTCCATGGGGGCAAACCCCATAAAGACCGAATGGTCTATACCCCTGTTCTGTGCCGTTCCGGTCTTTCCGCATACCTGATAGGCCGTGGTATTTGCCGAGCGGCATGTTCCTTCAAGAACAGACAAACGCATACCCTCCACCACCTTTTCATAATTGGTGCTGTCCACACTTACACGATGACGTACCGTGTAGAGTGAATCCAACTCCTGCCCTTCGATACCTCTTACCACATGAGGGGTGATATAATAACCGCGGTTTGCTATGGTTGCTCCAAGATTGGCTATCTGCAAAGGGGTAAGGGTAACCTCGCCCTGACCAATGGAGTTGCTTATTGTGGTAAGTCCGTTCCACGAACGGTTGTAATGTCTGTCATAATATTCCGAATTGGGGATCATGCCGCGCGCCTCGCCCGGCAGGTCAACGCCTAAAGTGTAACCGAATCCCATATCGACCATGTAGTCCTTCCAAACGGTCAGCGCCTTTTGCGGTGTGCCATACTTTTCGGCACCTATCATCCTATAATATCCCCAGCAAAAGTATGCGTTACACGAAGTGGCAATGGCAGGGATCAGAGATATAGGTGAAGAATGGGCATGGCAGGCAACCCTCAAACCTCTTGCGACAAAACCTCCGTTACACGTGAAAAGGGTCCGGGTGTCAACAATGCCCTCCTGAAGGAAGGTAAGCGCCTGAGTTGTCTTAAAGGTGGAACCGGGCGGATATGTGCCCTGGATTGCCCTATTGAGCAAAGGTTTGTCGCTTCTTGCAGCCAATGCCTGATATTTTTCTCCGCGATGACGGCCCACCAGATCTGAAGGGTCGAAAGTAGGCGCCGATACCATACAGAGAATCTCACCTGTTTCAGGCTCGATAGCCACTATACTGCCTATCTTATTCTGCATGAGCATTTCGCCAAGTGCCTGCAACTTTACATCAAGGCTGAGTTCAACACTCTTTCCCGCTACCGGCGCCACATCCATAGCACCGTCACTGTAACTGCCCTGAATACGCCCGTAGGCATCTCTGAGCATAACTTCAACGCCTTTCTCTCCTCTAAGAATCTTTTCATAATACTTTTCCACCCCCTGTTTTCCTATGAGATCACCCTGCATATAAAAGTCATCCAATTCTATATCACTCTTGGAGACCTCACCCATATCGCCCAGCAGATGCGCGGCAACAGGATGGCTGTAGGTCCTCAGCGAACGAAAATCTATCTCAAAACCGTTGTACATAAAGAGGTTCTCACGAAAGTCCGATATCTCCTCAACTGAGAGTTGGGACATGAAAATCTGACGGGTATATGACGAATAACCCGGATTCTTTCTAATATCCCTGATATCGGACATACGGCTGTCAAAATACTCTCTGGTGATGTTAAGCGAACGACAAAAGCTCAAAGTATCAAGGTCGGCTACATTCCGCATAGTGACTATGACATCATAAGAGGGACTGTTTCCTACAAGTATCTGCCCGTCACGGTCATATATGACACCTCTGACCGGAAACACAGTCCTGTTGTACAGAGCGTTGCTGCTGGCCGACCTGCTATATCGTTTGTCCAGAATCTGTATGTTGAACAGACGTATAATATATGCCAGCACCACGAAAATCACCATGAAGCCGATAACGAATTTCCTATTGTCAAACCTGTAACTCTTCACTATAATGAGCGTCTCTTATCCGATCTGTCAGCAGACATTCCCACCGCCAACATTATAAGGAAAGTCAACAATGTGCTGAAAACGATTTTTGCCATAAGTACCGTCCAGTCCCCAAGGGGAATGCTGCGAAAAATGAAATAAAATGTATGGTGTACCAGTGTCGTCAAAAACAGATAACCGGCTAAAGGTCCGCCTCCCATAGTATCCCGGCTCGGGACAACAATATCACGACGGTCCTTAGAGAGAAATAATGTTACAATCTTTGGCTGTAATAAGGCCAATATGGTAGAACATGCTGCGTTAAGGCCGGGGGTTCCGGTAAACATGTCTATCACAATCCCTATAAAGAAACCCCATATCAGCATGGCGTTTCTGGTCATAGAACTTTCAAAGCGGACTATGAACCAGATATAGAACATAGGAGTGGCATATCCGAACAGAGATATCCGGTTAAGTATTAGAACCTGCAACAGCACCAGTCCCACCATCAATCCAAATCGTCTAAGAAAAGAAACCGGTTCCATAAGCTGATTATTGTAATTCCTCCTTTAGTTCTTCCGGTTCGGGATCCTGCCCGTGTGTATTGACATAAACCCATCGGATATCACTCATATCGGCAAAAAGGGAGACTGTCAACCTGAGCATATAGTTGAGTTGCTCTTCCTCGACCGATTCGACAATGCCCACCGGAATATTCTCGGGAAAAGCCGATGAAAATCCGCTTGTCACCACCGTGTCGCCGGGGTTAATATCGGTATGAAAAGGCATATCCACAATATAGGCCATGTAAGGATTACCTCCGTACCATTCCAGAAAACCGAAACTGTTACTGCCCGAAATCTTGCAGCTGATACTGCTCCTGCCGTTGAGTACCGGAAGCACAATGGAATATTTCTTGCCCGGCAGCATTACAACACCTATCACGCCCCGAGAATCAAAGACTCCCATTCCTCTCTCTATGCCGTCGGCGCGGCCTTTGTTTATGGTTATATAGTTGTCATCCTTTCGGACTGAATTGTCAATTACCCGCGCTACTGCATAATCTCCTTCTATACGGGAAAAGAGGGATTCAACCTCAATATTATCCAATACTGTATTGAGTCTTGACCTGAGCATGGCATTCTCATAAGCCAGCTTTTCATTCTCTTTCCTGAGTCCGAAATAGCTCTTTACATCCGATCTCCATTCCAATATTGAACCGGAAAAGCGGCCGGCCGATGTCATGAAAGCCATCCTTTGACGCTCATTGGAACCAAAAAGCAGGGCTAGCGATACGCTCTCCAAAAGAATAAACAGAAAAACGTAACTGTATTTGACTATAAAATCCAGAAGAGAACGCACGGCCGTAAAACATTATCTCATGAGAAATGGGAACCGGTCAACATTTTTGAGTGCTATACCTGTGCCTCTTGCCACACTTAACAAAGGTTCGTTGGCTATATGAAATTCAATACCTATCTTATCTGACAGACGCCTGCTTATGCCGCGCAGCATGGAACCGCCGCCCGAAAGATAGATCCCGTTCTTGAGTATATCCGCATAGAGTTCGGGAGGAGTATTTTCAAGTGAATTGAGTATCGCCGACTCAAGCTTTGATATGGAACGGTCCAGACAATGTGCGATCTCCTGATAACAGACCGGAATTGACATAGGAAGCGCCGTAATCCTATTCGGTCCGCTCACAATGTAATCCTCAGGCGCTTCATCTTCATCAAGCTCGGTCATGGCGGCGCCGACATTTATCTTGATACGTTCAGCCATACGTTCACTGACCTTCACATTGTGCTGACGGCCCATATATTCCTGGATATCGGCAGTGAAATCATCGCCTGCCACCTTGACCGAAATGTTGGACACCAACCCACCCAAAGATATGATGGCAATCTCGGTCGTACCACCGCCTATATCGACAATCATATTCCCTTCAGGGGCCAACACGTCAATTCCTATTCCTATTGCTGCGGCCATAGGTTCGAATAACATATAGACCTCACGTCCTCCGGCATGCTCGGCCGAATCGCGCACTGCACGTAACTCGACCTCAGTGCTTCCTGAAGGGACGCCGATAACCATCTTCAAGGAGGGAGAAAAGAGGCGGCGGCCGGTATCAACCATTCCTATAAGGCCACGCATCAACTGCTCACATGCATCGAAGTCAGCTATTACGCCGTTTCTCAACGGTCGGACAACCCTTAGATCCTTGTTAGTCTTTTCATACATGAGTTTGGCCTGATTACCCACTGCAACCATCTTATTTGACTTATTACTAATAGCTATTATAGAAGGTTCATTGACTATAATCTTATCATTATGCATAATGATGATATTGGCAGTGCCAAGATCCATTGCAAGTTCCTGTGTTAATGAAAAAAGTCCCAATTTATTTCAGTATTAAAAGTTTTCAATCAATGTTTGAAATGTCTAAAGCCGGTTATTGCCATGGTCATTCCATGGTTCTCACAATAATCTACCGACTCCTGGTCGCGTATCGAACCGCCCGGATGGATCACATTCTTTACTCCGGCCTTGTCGGCAAGCTCCACACAGTCAGGGAATGGGAAGAAAGCGTCACTCGCCATTGCAGCTCCGTCAAGCGTAAAGCCGAATCCGCGGGCCTTCTCCACTGCCTGCTTCAGCGCATCAACTCTGGAGGTCTGTCCCATTCCGCTGGCCAACAACTGTTTCCCGCGCGCAAATACTATTGAATTGCTCTTACTGTTCTTTACGATTTTGTTGGCAAACAGCATATCCTCAATCTCATCCTGCGAAGGCCGGCGTGAAGTGACTATTTTAAGATCGTCGGGAGTCTCTTTTTTCAAGTCCCTCTCCTGTATAAGC
The DNA here is from genome assembly GCA_002340405.1 of Bacteroidales bacterium UBA2559. Classification (GTDB taxonomy): domain Bacteria; phylum Bacteroidota; class Bacteroidia; order Bacteroidales; family Bacteroidaceae; genus Colenecus. The sequence continues at coordinate 191 of DDLZ01000111.1, read as the reverse complement.
ACCCCGTTCAAGGCTGTACGCACCATTTTTGAAGGCAAGCTACACTCCTTGCGGATCAGGATTATGCGATTCTTTTTCTGCCCGAGAATCTCAAGCGCCCCAAGATCGTAGTCGGGAGCTATTATAACTTCAAAGAAAATTTTGTTTATTCCTTCGGCCGTCTCCCTGTCAATGGGAGCATTGGATATAAG
>DDLZ01000081.1 GCA_002340405.1 Bacteroidales bacterium UBA2559 | reverse complement strand
TGGACAAGGACTTCAAGATAAACATTGAGGTTAATCATGCTACTCTTGCAGGTCACACATTTGAACATGAAGTAGCTTGTGCCGTTGATGCCGGTATGCTCGGTTCAATTGATGCCAACCGCGGTGACTATCAGAACGGTTGGGATACAGACCAATTCCCGATTGATCCGTTTGAGTTGATTCAGGCATGGATTGAGATAATCCGTGGCGGTGGTCTGGGTACCGGCGGTACAAATTTCGATGCCAAGACACGTCGTAACTCAACCGATCTTGAGGATATAGCTATTGCCCACATAAGCGGTATGGATGCTATGGCTCGCGCTCTTGAGTCAGCTGCCAAACTGCTTGAGGAGTCACCCTATAAGAAGATGAAGGCCGAGCGCTATGCATCATTTGACAGTGGTCTGGGCAAGAAGTTCGAGGAGGGCAAGATGACCCTTGAGGAGGCTTACGAGTATGGTAAGAAGGTTGACGAACCTAAGGAGACCAGCGGTAAGCAGGAGCTCTATGAAGCTATCGTAGCAATGTATATTTGATAACAAGTTCGTTATTTAACAAAAAAGTCCGGGTTTTCCCCGGACTTTTTTTATTGACAGATGACTCTTTTATTTGAACAGATACTGTGCAAATTCATGCAGAGATTTTCTCCAAACCTGCCACTCGTGGTCGCCGGGATNNCCAAAATTACTGTTGAATTTATCTGTTTCTGTAAGGATACCGGGAACCTCGTTTTCCAAATCAATATTTTGTGCTCCGGAGATTCCGCCGAACATTCCCGTGGAGAATACACCCACATTGGAAAAAACTTCCGGGCTGCGTAGCCCAATGTAGAATGACTGGCCGCCACCCATGGAGAGACCGCACATGGCGCGATATTTTCTATCCTTTTTTACGCGATAGTTCTTTTCAACAAAAGGTATTATGTTGTCGATAATCTCACTGCGGAATGTTTGCATTCCCTGCCAGCTGTAACCGCCGCCCATTCCTCCGCTGCGTGACTGAACGTTGCTGTTGGAGCTTACCACAATCATTGGAACAGCCTTGCCGGCATTGATAAGATTATCCATGATCTCGGCGGTACGTCCCTGTTCCATCCATCCGCGATGATCCTCGCCGCCTCCGTGTTGGATATAGACTACCGGATATGTGTCATTCCCATCGTTGTATCCAGCAGGAGTATAGATCATCACAGGACGCCAACCCTCTTCCACGTTGGAATAGTAGTAAACGGTGCGGACCTCTCCGTGAGGCACATCCTGTATCTCAAAGTCATCCATACCCTCCTCGGGAACCTCTATGGCACTTGCCCATCGGCTGGTTCCGTAGAATGATCGGCTGGCAGGATCGGCTACCGATACGCCGTCTATTATGAGCGAATAGTAATGAAATCCGGGTACCTGAGGGTCGGTGGTGACGGTCCATACTCCGTTATCGGAGGTCATGTCATACCTTTTGCCGCCCAGATTGACTTGGATGCTGTTAGCCGTTGGAGCGTTGATACGGAACATTACGCTGTTGTCTTTGAGCAAACGCGGATATGAACCGCGGTTGATGTTGGTTACAGGCGATACGGAACCTTCAGGAAAAGATTCGCGCATTCCCTGAGCATAGGCTGTTGTGCAAGTATAAGTTGCCACAACAATTGTAAGTAAAAGAAAATAAAAACGTTTCATGTTGTAAAATATTTAATGTCAGTTTTTTATGATTATATTCATGTGCGGATGGGCAAAATTGAATCCCTTTTCCGGAAGTTCGTTGTATAAGGCCATATTCATGTCATATTTTACCGGCCAGTAGTTCTCATAGGTTGTCCATACGCGAGCTTCGAAGACAATGTAGTTTTCGTTTAGTGAATAGAGAACCACATATGGATCCGCTGCATTGGGTATCTCGGCATTTAGTACTCTATCGTCACTTTTTAGTATGGATAGTATGGCTTCCATGCATTTGTCGGCATCGGTCCCATATTCCATGTTGATGGGGAATTCGGCTCTGCGCACCCCTATTGAGGAGTAGTTGTCAATGTTCCCGTTTGAGAGACTGCCGTTTGGTAATATAATTAGGCGATTGTCATAAGTCACAATTTTAGTATTCACTATGGTTACCTCCTTTACAGTGCCTTTATGTCCTTGTGCCTCGATGAAATCACCGGCCTTGAAAGGCTTGAAAATCATCAGCATGAGTCCGCCTGCAAAGTTCGAAACGGTACCGCTTAAAGCCATACCTATAGCCATACCTCCTGCAGCCAGCAGTGCGGCGATGGATGTGGTATTTATGCCTAAGGCCGAAACTGTAATGACAATAAGTATTAAGGTTAGCGTGATGGAGACCAGCGATGATACGAATGAAGCCAGTGCGTCATCGGCATTGCGCTTTTCAAAAACCCGTTTCAGTCTCTTCTTGATCCTTCGGATGATCCATGCACCTACCAAATAGATTATGATGGCCGACAACAGCTTCAAGGCAAAAACCCCAAAACTATGTATCATCTCATTGACAAAGTTTTTAGGATCCATTTTCATCTGCTCAATCATTTGCAAAACAGCCTCCTGAATGGAGTCATTGACATGCTTTATATAGCCCGTGTCAACCTCTAAGGGTGTTACAGTCTGTAGGAATCTGAAAATCATAACAGTTATTTATAAATGTAAAAATAGAAAATCCGGGATTTTTTATGAAATTCTTTCCCTTTTTTAAGAGTTAACAGTCTTTTTCTTCTTTCGATTCTTAACAATCATAACAACTATGACTACAGTCACTATAGCCAAAATCGAATAACCGATTTCATGGCTATATTTGGTTGCCACATCTATGAGTTGGTCTTCGGGAACAACCTTTTCAAGATAGTAACCCATCAACGCAAGCACTATATTCCATAGTCCGGCCCCAAGAGCTGTAAAGATAATAAAGGGCTTCAAGGGCATCTTGGCAAGTCCTGCAGGGATAGATATGAGTTGGCGAATGGCCGGTATAAGACGACCGATGAATGTAGATATTGCACCATGTTTGTTGAAATATTCCTCGGCTTTATGAATTTTTGTGCCATCGAGCAGAAGGAGATTTCCCAACTTGCTGTCTGCAAATTTATAGACCAGCGGCTTGCCTATCCACAATGCAAGAAAATAGTTTATTAATGCACCGAAAAATGCTCCGATTGTTGCAAACAGTATAATGAGAAAAATATTCATTTCGCCGCTGGATGCCGCATGATATGCAGCAGGAGGCACAACTATCTCGGACGGAAAGGGTATGAATGAACTTTCGATTGTCATTAAAAACATTATTGTCCAGTAGTTAAGGTGGCTCAGACACCATTGAATGAATGCTCCCATAATTATAAGTCGTTTATATTGTTTTCAGATTTTTCAGATATATCATTTTTATTGCCGGAAATTAGTTTTGCGGCAAGATTTAGAAGTTCGGTGTCGTTTGGGTCAAGGTCAAGACCCTCATTGAGCCATGCCAGAGCGTCCTCTTTGTTACCCAGCCTGTAGGCTGATGAAGCAAGGAGCAGATAGAGCTCAACATACATATCCCGAGTAGCCTCTTCATCCATTTCTTCATAAGTCTTAAGAAGATAGGGCAAGGCATTTTCATAATCCTCTAATTCAAAAAGACACCTTCCACAGTAGTAGAGCAGGGTAGAGGAGCTAGGGTCGTCCTCAAGCAGTTCTTTATAGATGAGATAAGCCTCTTCCCACTGTTCCATCTGCAGACGGCAACTTGCCTCCATCATCCGGGCCGGTTTGTATTCCGGATCGATAGCCTCAATGTATTCGAAACACTCCATAGCCTGAGTATAATCTTCTCTCTCATACCAGATACGTCCCAGCTGTTCCCAATAATATGTGTCGTATGCGAATTCGTCAAGCAGGTGATTGTACCATTCTATAGCTGCTTCGGTCTGTCCTGTATCAAAATAGAGGTCAGCCTGCAGCTCTATGAAGTTCCGGGAATCGGGTGAGATAATCAAAGCCCGGTCCAGCCATTTTTGGCAAAGGTCATACCGGCGCCCGTCCATATATTTGACAATAATATCATTCAGCATACCGGGATCATTATCGCTCATGTTTAATGCTATGTTGAACCAGTGCTCGGCTAGATCTATCTTGCCGTCAGCAAACTCAAGCTCGCCTCTCAGGTATGCAAGTTCTTGATTGTCAATATCGTTTATTGATTCCGATATAACACGCGCTTCCGCATTCTGTCCGCGCATCAGAAGCAGACCGGCTTTTGATATCAGTATGTCGGAGTTGCAGGGATGAAGATTAAGACCGTATTCAATTACGGCATCCGACTTATCGGGTTCACCGTTTATTGAATAGTATTCAGCCAGATTGACAAGGTCCGAACTGTCGAAATATACAGAATTACCCTCAGAAATCATCTCCTCATAGTTGTGGAGGAGCTCGGCAAATTCCTGACTTTCAAAATATGATGCAGAATCGTCTTTCATCAGGCGGTTATGCTTTATGCTTTACTTTTTTCCAGGTGTCTTTAAGGGAAACGGTCCTGTTGAAAATCAGATGTTCAGGTGTGGAATCCTTGTCGGTACAGAAGTAGCCGATTCGCAGGAACTGAAAATAATCCATAGGTTTAGTGTTTGCCAGGAAAGTTTCCACATAGCACTCATCGATAATCTCAAGCGATTTGGGATTCTTCATTATCTTCAGGGCATCGATTGTCTCCATACCCTCTTTTTGCAGACGGGCCAATTCGTCACGCGGATTCTCAACCTTCCATAGACAGTCATAGAGACGCACCTCAGCTTTGATGGCGTGGGCTGTGCTGACCCAGTGGATGGTTCCCTTTACTTTACGGTTTGAATCCGATTCGCCTGTCCTGGTGTTGGGTATATATTCGCAGTACACCTCTTCAATGTTACCGTCGGCAGACTTTTTACATCCTGTGCAACGTACTATATATGAACTTCTGAGCCGTACCTCGCGACCGGGACTCAGGCGGAAATATTTGGCAGGAGCATTTTCCATAAAGTCTTCGCGCTCAATCCAAAGTTCGCGGCTGAACGTTATTTTATGGCTGTCGCTCTGAGGGTCTTCGGGGTTGTTTATGGTCTCATACTCTTCGGTCTTGCCCTCGGGGTAGTTGGTCACTATCAGCTTGATTGGGTGAATGACTGCCGATACGCGGGTGGAGCGGCGGTTCAGGTCTTCGCGGATGGCTGACTCCATGAGCGCCATATCGTTGAGAGCATCGAACTTGGTGTAACCGATACGGTCCACAAACATACGGATGGATTCGGGGGTGTATCCGCGGCGGCGATAACCGCAAAGGGTCGGCATTCGGGGATCGTCCCAGCCCGATACCATGCCGCTCTGTACGAGAACCAGCAGGTTACGTTTGCTCAAAAGGGTATAATTAAGGTTTAGCTTGTTAAACTCGGTCTGGCGCGGACGGTTGTCATCCAGGTCCTCTCCATCCTTAAGCCAGTCAATAAAGAGGTCATAAAGGGGGCGGTGAGGCTCAAATTCAAGCGTGCAGAGAGAGTGAGTGACACCCTCGAAGTAGTCACTCTGACCGTGGGCAAAATCATACATGGGGTATGCCTTCCATTTGGTGCCGGTACGGTGATGCGGTGTTTTGACTATACGGTATATGATGGGGTCGCGAAAAAGCATATTGTTGTGAGCCATGTCAATCTTGGCGCGCAACACCATGGACCCCTCTTCCAGCTCGCCGCTATTCATCTTGTAAAAGAGTTCCAGACTCTCTTCTACGGGACGGTCACGGTAGGGGCTGTTTATGCCGGGCTGAGTAGGGGTGCCTTTCTGTGAAAGGATAGTCTCTTGGTCCTGTTCGTCAATATAGGCCTTGCCCTGCTTTATGAGCTTAACGGCAAAGTCCCAGAGCTGCTGGAAATAGTCCGATGCATAGAATTCGTTTTCCCACCGGAACCCCAGCCACTGTATATCCTCCTTAATTGCATCCACATACTCCACATCCTCTGTGATGGGGTTGGTATCGTCAAAGCGCAGGTTGCATATTCCGCCATAATTTTGGGCTATGCCGAAATCAATGCAGATAGCCTTGGCGTGACCTATGTGCAGGTAACCGTTTGGCTCCGGCGGGAAACGGGTCTGGACACGTCCTCCGTTCTTGCCCTCTGCGAGGTCCTTTTCCACCATCTCCTCAATGAAGTTCAGACTTTTTTTCTCACTGATTTCATCTACAGCCTTCTCCGTCATAATCATTTTCTATTTTGAAAGTGCAAAGTTACCTCTTTTATGGGACTTATCGTGTCTTGTAATTCACTATTTTTGTAACACTATGAGAGATGACCTAAAACAGATGCTGGTATCTTCGGCCCGCAGGTGTGAATCCGACAGTTTCATTGACGGCGACCCCGTTCAGTTCCCGCACCGTTACGACAATGCAAAGGATATAGAGGTATCCGGTTTCATATCGGCCTGGATGGCTTACGGAAGCCGTAAAGTCTTTCTCAGGATCCTGGATAACCTGCACAGTATTATGGACGAGGCCGGCGGTCCCTGCCTCTATGTGAGAGAGGGAGGCTGGCAAAATCTTCCCGCATCCGGTGATGACACCCTTTACCGTTTCTACAAATGGTCTGATTTCAGCATGTTATGTCACAGACTGAATGATATTTACTTGCGTTTTGAGAGTCTTGAGGATCTCTTCATTCCCGACCGGCCCATAGAAGAAGGCGTCTATAGGCTATGTTCCGAATTCAACGGGGTGAAGGGGATCCCTCTTCCCGGCAGCACATCGGCCAATAAAAGGCTGTATATGTTCCTGCGCTGGATGGTGCGCAAGGGGAGTCCCGTCGATTTCGGCATATGGAACCGGGTCACGCCGGCACAGCTGCTGGTGCCTGTTGACACACATGTCTATTTTACGGCCAAAGCGCTGGGACTCACCGTAAGGAAGAGCGCAGACCTGAGGACAAGCCGGGAGATAACCGCCCAAATGGCCGAAATCTGGCCCGATGATCCGGCTCTTGGCGATTTTGCTCTTTATGGAAGTCAGGTTATGTGATTTTCGGAGAAAAGGATTTACTTTGCAGTATGGAAACCCTCTCAATACTCATTCCTGTTTTCAATTGGGATTGCTCCCGGTTGCTGGCAGACCTGCATTCTCAGGGTGCGGCTCTGGGTATTCCGTTTGAGATAATTGTGGCCGATGACTGTTCAACCGACAAAGAGGCGGTCGGCATTAACCGTACTGCGACAGCGAGACTGGAGTTCTGTCGTATGATTGAATTGAAGGAGAATATCGGGCGTGCTTCCATACGTAACCTGCTGGCCGATGAATCCCGCCACGCCAAGCTTCTGTTTATGGATTGCGATGCGGCAGTTGGCAGCAGCAGTTTCCTGAAGGACTATCTCTCCGTCGCCTGCAGAGCCGCGGTGGTGTGCGGCGGCGTCAGACATCCGGACATTATTCCGGAACCCGGCGTCGAACTCAGATGGAAGTATGAAAAAAAGGCAGACCTTATGAGGAGCGCCGAAATACGCGGCCGCAACCCCTATTCCAGATTCACGCCATTCTCGTTTCTTATTGACCGTGAGCTCTTTATGAAGATACGTTTTGACGAATCATTCAGGGAATACGGCTACGAAGATGTGCTCTTCGGACGGCAGTTGGAGCATGAAGGCGTGAAAATTTTACATATTGACAATCCGCTTATTCACCTCGGTCTGGAACAAAACGAGGTTTTCCTTGCCAAGACGGAGCAGGCGGTACACAATGCCTTTCAGCACAGGGATAGAATCGATGACAGCTCCACGCTGCTAAAACATTACAAACGTCTTTCAAAATGGCGTATGAGATGGTTTTTCAGGCTCCATTTCCATATATGGGGCGGACTTATGAAACAGAATCTAACGGGCAGGAATCCCGGTCTGAAGGTTTTTTCTTTTTACAAACTGTGTTATATTTGTTCACTCAAATAGATTGAAAGTATGCAACCGTTGGCTGAAAGGATGAGACCCAGGTCTCTTGACGACTATGTAGGACAGGAACATCTGGTAGGTCCCGATGCCGTGCTGCGCCGTATGATCGATTCCGGCCGCCTCTCCTCGTTCATCTTGTGGGGCCCTCCCGGAACAGGCAAGACCACGCTTGCACAAATCATAGCCACAAAAATGGAACTTCCTTTCAGCTCTTTAAGCGCTGTTACAACCGGCGTCAAGGAGGTCCGCGAGGTGATAGACCGCGCCCGAAGCAATCCGCTGTTCCGTACCAAGGGCAGTCCCATACTCTTCATAGATGAGATCCACCGTTTCAACAAGGCGCAGCAGGACTCTCTGCTAAGTGCCGTAGAGAGAGGCGACATAACGCTCATCGGGGCCACAACCGAGAACCCCTCGTTTGAGGTGATACGTCCGCTGCTCTCCAGAATGCAGGTCTATGTGCTCAATTCACTTGAAAAAGATGATCTTCTGAAACTTCTCGATCGCGCCATAAAGACCGATGTTATTCTTAAACAACGTACTATTGAGCTCAAGGAGACAACCGCTATGTTGCGTTTTTCGGGAGGCGATGCCCGCAAGCTGCTCAATATCCTGGAACTTACGGTCGGGGCCGACAGCTCGGACCATGTGGTAATTACCGATGAGAAGGTCAATGAGTATCTGCAGCATAACCCGTTGGCATACGATAAGGATGGCGAGATGCACTACGATATCATTTCGGCTTTCATAAAATCCATACGGGGCAGCGATCCCGATGCAGCCCTCTACTGGCTGGCACGTATGGTGCAGGCCGGCGAGGATCCTGCGTTTATTGCGCGCCGTCTTGTCATATCGGCTGCCGAGGATGTGGGTCTGGCAAATCCCAATGCGCTGCTGCTTGCCAATGCGGCATTCGATGCCGTAATGAAGATAGGATGGCCTGAGGGACGTATTCCGCTGGCTGAAGCCACGGTCTATCTGGCTGCGAGTCCCAAGAGCAACTCGGCATATCTGGGCATCAATGCCGCACTCGCCAAAGTGGGCGAAACCGGCAACCTGCCGGTGCCCCTGCACCTGAGAAATGCTCCGACATCGCTTATGAAAGAGTTGGGCTACAGCGAAGATTACAAATATGCCCATGATTTTCAGGGCAATTTCATCGATCAGCAATATCTGCCCGGCGAGATAAAGGACTCCCGCTTCTGGCAACCTCAGGACAATCAGCAGGAGAATAAAATCAGGGAACGACTGGACGCCCTCTGGAAAAAACGCCGGTAATCACCACAGTTTATTCGGTTGTGATGTTGA
>DDLZ01000011.1 GCA_002340405.1 Bacteroidales bacterium UBA2559 | reverse complement strand
GAGGATGACACTATCTATATGGTCTTTGTACATGAGTGGACCCAGTTGATTGACGGCACAATGGCCTATATGCCGCTTTCAAAGGATCTGACACATCGCACCGCCGAGCCCACCACCATATTCCGCGCATCGGAAGCTGCATGGTCCAAAGAGATGAACTCCATTGGCGAGGCCACTTTCGGTATGAAGATGCCGGGATGGGTAACAGATGGTCCCCAGATGTTCCGCACACAGACCGGACGCCTGGGTATGCTATGGTCCAGCTGGGGCGAAAACCGCTATGCACAGGGTATTGCATGGTCCGAAAGTGGCAGCATAAAAGGCCCGTGGATCCAAGAGGAAAAAGCCTTTAAAGGTGACAACTCAGGTCACGGAATGTTATTCCGTACATTTGAAGGTCAGCTCTTATACTCCGTACACCACTCCGAGAACAACGGACCGCGTAAACCTGAAATATGGACAGTTGACGATTCGGGTGATAACCTCATTTTAGGCAAACGGATCCATTAAAGATTTGATTTATTGTAAAAAATAATCAAACAGTGGGTAATAAACGCGCGGTTTGAAGTATCTTTGCATCTTGAAATTTATCCAGGAGACAATGAAAATATCAAACCGCGCTGAAATTATGCCCAGCTCGCCCATCCGCAAGCTGTCGGGGATTGCACAGAAAATCGAGGCAGAGGGAGTGAAGATATACCATCTTAATATTGGTCAGCCCGATCTTCCTTCCCCAAAGGTCGGCCTTGATGCGTTAAAGAACATAGACCGCAAAATCCTTGAATACACTCCGTCACAAGGATTTCTGAGCCTGAGAAAAAAGCTGTGCGACTACTACGAACAGTATCAGATAAAGTTCGAGCCCGATGAGATAATCGTGACCAGCGGCGGGTCCGAGGCAGTGCTGTTTGCATTCTTGACCTGTCTGAATCCGGGTGACGAGATTATCGTACCGGAGCCTGCCTACGCCAACTATATGGCTTTTGCCGTTTCGGCGGGAGCAGTGATCAAACCCATCGTATCCAGTATTGATGACGGATTTGCTTTGCCTCCCATAGAAGAACTCGAAAAACTTATAACCGAACGCACTAAGGGTGTACTTATATGTAACCCCAACAACCCCACGGGCTATCTCTATACACGTAAGGAGATGCTCCAACTGCGTGATATGGTCAAGAAATATGACCTCTATCTCTTTTCCGATGAGGTTTACCGCGAGTTTATCTACACCGGAGCGCCATACATATCGGCCTGCCACCTGGAAGGCATCGATAACAATGTCATACTGATTGACTCCGTTTCAAAACGTTATTCCGAATGCGGAATACGTATTGGCGCCATAGCAACCAAGAACCGGGAGGTTAGAGAGGCTGTGATGAAGTTCTGTCAGGCCCGTCTCTGTCCGCCGCTCATCGGTCAAATTGTGGCCGAGGCCTCCATATCGGCTCCATGCGACTATATGATGGACACATACGATGAATATATAACCCGTCGTAAACACCTGATTGACGGTCTGAATAAAATACCCGGAGTTTACTCCCCCATTCCTATGGGTGCCTTCTACACCACGGCCAGGCTGCCCATTGACGACTCTGAAAAGTTCTGTAAATGGTGTCTGACCGATTTCCGCCGTGACGGCAAGACCATAATGATGGCCCCTGGCACAGGTTTCTACTCCGAGCCGGAGTACGGCCGTGACCAGGTACGTCTGGCATACGTGCTGAAGGTCGAAGACCTCAAGGATGCCCTCAGGCTCCTGGCAGAAGCTCTTGAAGAATACAATAACCTGCCCAAGTAATGAGAAAACATCTGATCGTTCTGCTTCTGATACTGTTTACAGTGGTGCCGTGCAACGCTTCTCAGCCCAAACGCGAGTTCCGCGGAGCATGGATACAGGCGGTCAACCATCAGTTTGAAGGGATACCCACAGCCGAACTGAAAGCCGAACTGTCCCGCCAGCTTGATTCACTTGCCGGTTGCGGTCTGAACGCCATACTTTTCCAGGTCCGTGTTGAGGCCGATGCCCTTTATAAGTCCGATCTGGAGCCTTGGAGTGCCTATCTGACCGGCTTGCAGGGTCAAGCCCCCGATGAGGACTGGGACCCGCTGCAGTTTATGATTGAAGAGTGTCACCGCCGTTGCATGGAGCTTCATGCCTGGATAAACCCCTTCCGTGCCAAGACCAAGACCACCACGGAGTTTGCCCCGAATCATCAGATCAAACTTCACCCGGAACGTATAATCAACTATGGTGAACTGGCTCTATTTGACCCCTCTCTGCAAGAGAACAGAGATCATATATGTAAAATTGCGGCCGATATTGTGACCCGTTATGACATAGACGGATTTCATATAGACGACTATTTTTATCCATATCCTGAAGGGAATCTCAAATTCAATGATGAAACATCGTTCAGGAAAGACCCGAAAGGATTCACCAACAAGGATGACTGGCGCCGAGACAATGTAAACCTGTTCGTGGAGCAGATATATCATACGGTAAAAGAGATCAAGCCCTGGGTAAAGTTTGGAATATCACCGTTCGGAATTTACCGCAATAAGACTGTCGATTATCCCGGCGGCAGCGAGACCACCGGTTTCGAGAACTGGAGCGGACTCTATGCCGATATTCTTTACTGGATTGAAAAGGGATGGATGGATTACTGTATTCCCCAGGTATATTGGAATACAGGCCACCAATCGGCCGATTATGCAGTACTGGCAAAGTGGTGGTCGGACAACGCAGGCGGCTGCCTTACCTATTTGGGACAGGATGTGGAGCGCACCGTCACGGGGGTTGATCCAAACCATCCGGAGAGCAACCAGCAGCGACACAAACTGAATCTGGAGCGCATTTTTCCCGGTCTTCAGGGCAACTGTTTCTGGCCGGCCAAAGCAGTGGTTGACAACCCCGATGATTACAGGACAGTTCTGGCCAAAGAGTACTACAGCACACCTGCATTACAACCGGTTGCCGATTATCTGCCCGGAAACACTCCCGGCAAGGTGCGCAAACTTATGTCTGTTGAGACAATTGACGGCCCTGTGCTATTCTGGACTGCTCCAAAAGCCCGTAAGGAGATAGACAAAGCTATCCAGTATGTCATTTACCGTTTTGAAAAGAATGAGAAAATCAATATCGATGACCCTAAATATATTGTAGGCATAACCCGTCGGACATTTTTCAATCTGCCCTACCGCGACGGCTCCACTCAATATATCTATGTGGTGACCGCCCTGAACCGCATTCAGCGCGAATCGGCCCCCGCCCAGTGCAAAGTCAACTTGTAACTATCTCTAGTAGTTTATGTTGATCTATTGGGTCTTTGTTGAGCTTTACAGTGAGTTTATTTCAGGTTCTTATTGAACTTTACACCGGCTTTATGGACTCCTATACCGGACCGTTCCCCGCCTTTATACCGGACTCTCCAGTTTATTTCTATCTTTTTTCCAACCTATTTTTTCAGCTACATTTTAGAACTCAAAAAATAAATGTAGATTGGAGTTGATATTTATCATAAATAATTATCTTTGAGGGAAATATCGGTCTTTAAATAACCTAAATAATGTATGATATGAAAACAAAAATCCTGATTCTGGCCATTATGGCTGTCCTCCCTGCAATACCGGTGGCAGCTCAGCAAAGCACCTCAAAAAAAGCCACAGTGCTTGAGCTCTCGTTCAACTACCAGAAACAGAGCGGATCCGGCTCCAACCAGTATGCCGTTTGGGTTGAAAATTCCGAAGGCAAAGTTGTTCGCACACTCTTTGTAACACAGTTTACCACAAAAGGACGCGTACGGGGTCCGCAAGGTCCGCAAGGCCCACAGAGTACACAAGTTACACAGGAGCGCCGTCGCGGCTACACTTACCGTCCCACATGCGTTCCCACATGGGTCACCAACGCCGCAGCCGACACCTTGACCGATGCGCAGATTGATGCCATCAGCGGCGCCACTCCGGCAGCAAGCGGAGTACAGACCTACTCCTGGGATTTTAAGGACAGTCAGGGAAAAACAGTCCCGGCAGGCAATTACAAGATATACCTTGAGGCCACCCTCTATAACAACAGCATTCTGCTCTACAGCGGAGCATTTTCAACAAATGACAATGCGAAAACAGTTGAGCTGACATCTACCCTGACAGTCGAAGATGAGCAGCACAAGGATATGATTACTCAGGTAAAAGCCGAGCTTAAATAACAATCAAACAGAGAGGTCCCTTCCTTAGAACTCCACATTGCGGGGAGTTCTGGGGAACGGAATAACGTCGCGGATATTCTGCAGTCCGGTGATAAACAGGATAAGCCGTTCAAATCCGAGTCCGAATCCGGCATGAGGACATGAGCCGAAACGGCGTGTATCAAGATACCACCACAAATCTTTCATGGGAATATTACGTTCCTCTATCTCGTTTACAAGTTTGTCATAATTCTCCTCACGTACCGAACCGCCTATAATCTCACCTATCTGCGGAAAGAGCATATCGGTACCCTGAACGGTCTGATCCATCTCCTTGCCGTCATAGACGGGATTCTGTTCATCAATCTTCATGTAGAAGGCCTTTATGGCTTTAGGATAATGGGTCATTATTACCGGCTTTTTGAAGTACTCTTCAACCAGATAACGCTCGTGCTCTGAAGAGAGGTCATCGCCCCAGTTGCAGGGGAAATCAAACTTACGGCCGCCACGGATGGCTTTCTGCAGGATCTCTATACCCTCGGTGTAAGAGAGACGTACGAATTCGGTATTGACAATGCCTTTCAGACGCTCAATAAGTCCCTTGTCAATCATATTGTTAAGGAACTCAAGGTCATCGCTGCAGTTGTCAAGAGCCCACTGCACACAATACTTGATGAACTTTTCCTCAAGGTCCATAAGCTCCGGAAGGTCTATGAAGCATACTTCCGGCTCGATCATCCAGAATTCCGACAGGTGGCGCGGAGTGTTGGAATTTTCAGCACGGAAAGTGGGTCCGAAGGTATATATTGCACCAAGTGCCGTAGCCCCCAGCTCACCCTCTAGCTGCCCCGATACCGTCAGGTTGACATGTTTTCCGAAAAAATCCTGACTATAATCGACCTCACCATCCTTTGCCACTTTCGCCAGGTCAAGAGTTGTAACCTGAAACATATTTCCTGCACCCTCACAGTCCGATGCGGTTATAATCGGGGTATGGAAATAGTAGAATCCGTGATCATGGAAAAACTTATGTATGGCTATCGACATGTTGTGACGGATACGCATCACAGCCCCGAAAGTGTTAGTACGCAGGCGCATATGCGCATTCTGACGCATATATTCAAAAGACTGGCCTTTCTTCTGCATGGGATAATCGTCATCGCATGTACCCAGGACCTCTATCTTATCGGCCTGTACCTCAACGGCCTGGCCTGAGCCTATGCTTTGCACCATTGTACCCGTTACACTCAGGCAAGCGCCTGTGGTAATCTTTTTCATCAGATCGTCGCTGAACTTCTCCATGTCAGCCACAATCTGGATATTCTTGATTGTCGAGCCGTCATTCAAGGCAATAAACCCAACAGACTTGCTGTTACGACGGGTTCTGACCCATCCTTTGACAAGCACCTCCTGACCATAATCGACGGATTTCAGAAGATCGACAATTCTGGTTCTCTTCATATCTATTTCAAAAACATTAAAATTAATGGACTTTACTCGTATGCACCCATACGGAGCATATTGACCTCCTTTTCGGTAAGGAAGCGCCAGTCACCACGGCGTAATCTCTTTTTTGTAAGTCCTGCAAACTGTACACGGTCAAGTCTTATGACACGATATCCCAGGGCATCGAACATACGTCTTACAACGCGGTTGCGTCCCGAATGGATTTCAATACCCACCTGAGTCTTGTCGTCGTTTACATAGCTCACCTCATCGGCACGGACAACATCGCCCTCCTCTTCGCCTATCTTGACGCCATTTAGCAGTGTCTGCATATCTTCCGATGCAACCGCACGGTCCAAACGGACATGATAGATTTTCTTCTTCAAAAACTTGGGATGCGTAAGGCGTGTAGCCAACTCGCCATCGTTGGTAAGAAGCAGTACGCCGGTAGTGTTGCGGTCCAGGCGACCGACCGGGTAAACACGCTCTTTGCAGGCGCCCTTAATGCAATCCATAACTGTCCTGCGCTCCTGAGGATCATCAACGGTAGTGACACAGTCCTTAGGCTTGTTTAGAAGTATGTAGATCTTACGCTCGATACTCACAATCTGGTCGTGGAACAGAACGTTGTCGCCACGGCGTACCTTAACGCCCAATTCTGTCACGGTCTGACCGTTAACCTTCACCACGCCTGCCTGAATGAAATCATCGGCCTCACGACGCGAACAGACACCGGCATTGGCAAGATATTTATTAAGACGGATCTCCTCGTTGGGATCGTGAACAACGTCATGATACTCTATGCGCTTACGGCTGTCAGGACGATTCTGCACAGGCTTACGATAGCCGCGCTGCTGGTAACCGCCTTGTCCGTACGGCTGACGGCCATAACCGCCCTGACGCTGATATCCGCCCTCCTGACGGGGACGGTACTGACGCTGGTAGCCACCCTGCTGTCCGCCATCCTGTCCCTGGACACGCTCCCTGTAAAAACGTGGCTGCGTATCCTGAGAATTCTCATTCTGGCGACTCTGATTGTAGTTATACCTTGGCCTCTCCTGGCCGTACTGACTGCGTCCATACGTACCCTGTCCGCCACGGCTCTGATAACCGCTCTGGCGATTCTGGCTGTAATATGGTCTCTCCTGACCATACTGACCGTCACTCTGTCTGTTATACTGTCGGCGGGGTCTCTCCTGACCGTAGCCTTCCTGATTGTCATCACTCTTTCGGGACGGACGTTCTACCCTCGTGTATTGACGATTTCCGGAATCGGCTCTGACAAACCGTGGACGTCCATCCTTGCGGTTTTCGTTTCTGTTTTCTACCATTCCTTCTGTAAACGTGTTAAAGTTGTTTTCAAACTCATCACGGTTAACATTTTCATCGTAAAACCTGTTTCCTTTTTCAATTTCCATAAATCTAATTTTTTCGGACTTCACGGCCTGATTAATATTTGGTTTTTTTCATAATTAAATGCCGAAATAGTTATTCGGCGTAATTGCTAAAAGCTCTTTCTTGACGTTTTCGCTCACATCAAGCTTGTTAATAAACTCCCTTATTGATTCTTTTGTTATAGTATTGTTCGTTCTTGTA
Source organism: Bacteroidales bacterium UBA2559 (assembly GCA_002340405.1). Taxonomy (GTDB): domain Bacteria; phylum Bacteroidota; class Bacteroidia; order Bacteroidales; family Bacteroidaceae; genus Colenecus. The sequence continues at coordinate 2,567 of DDLZ01000011.1, read as the reverse complement.
AGCTCTTTTAGTGCTTCATACGGGTTAGGATAACCTTCACGACGCAGGATTGTCTGTATGGCCTCGGCCACTACGCTCCAGCATCTCTCCAGATCGGCGGCAATACCGGCTTCGTTAACGAGCAATTTGTCAAGTCCCTTGAGCGAACTTGCTATTGCAATCATTGTGTGTCCGAACGGCACCCCTATATTACGTGTAACTGTGGAATCCGTCAGGTCACGCTGCAAACGTGAAACGGGTAATTTGCTTGCCAGATGCTCCAGAATGGCATTTGATATGCCCAGATTGCCCTCGGCATTTTCAAAATCGATGGGATTGACTTTGTGCGGCATGGCGCTCGAACCTACCTCGCCGGCTTTGATCTGCTGCTTGAAGTAGTCCATCGAAATATACTGCCAAAAATCGCGGTTCATATCAATCTGGATTGTATTCATACGCTTCATGGCATCGAACAGAGCGGCCAGATTGTCGTAGTTCGATATCTGTGTGGTATATTCCTCACGTACCAGACCCAATTTCTCACTAAGAAATTTAGTGCCAAAAGCCTTCCAGTCCATATAGGGATAGGCCACATGGTGAGCATTGAAATTGCCTGTGGCGCCGCCGAACTTGGCTGATATCGGCACCGACTGAAGCTGTTTAAACTGCTCACTGAGACGGTATGCAAAGACCTCTATCTCCTTGCCAAGACGTGTAGGTGAAGCGGGCTGCCCGTGGGTACGGGCCAGCATCGGGATATCCTTCCAACGGGCGGCATACTCCTCCAGCTTGTCAATTAACTCCTGAATGGCCGGATAATAGAGATTCTCCAATGCCTCCTTGATTGAAAGGGGAACTGCGGTATTGTTGATATCCTGTGATGTAAGTCCGAAATGTATAAACTCCTTATAAGGAACAAGGTTCGGGATCAGGTCAAACTTCTCCTTGAGGAAATACTCGACCGCCTTAACATCGTGATTTGTAACTTTCTCAATCTCTTTTATGTGTACGGCATCATCTTCACTGAAATCTCTACATATTTGTTGTAAACTTTCAAACGACGCACCCGACACTCCTGCCAATTGCGGGAGTCCGGACTCGCAGAGTGCAATAAAATACTCGATTTCAACTCTTACCCTATATCTTATAAGGGCGTACTCTGAAAAATAATACGCAAGGTTCTGTGTCTTGCCACGGTACCGCCCGTCTATCGGGGATACAGCCGTAAGTTCATTCAATTTCACTTTTTTAGGTACAATTTGTAATCTACTTCTCAGCAGCGCTGCAAAATTACTAAGAATTTCATAATTTTGTACCATCTAAATATTAAAGGACAATGCAAAATGTTTAAATATGTCTAAAATTATCATTAAGAAAATTAGTGAGAGTAAGAGTTCCCGTTGGATAGTGCTTATCATAGTCTCTTTCACTATGATGTGGGGATATTTCCTGACCGATGCGCTTTCGCCACTTATGACCATGCTTGAAAAGCAAATGGGTTGGACCAGTATCGAGTTCGGACAGTTTAACTGGGCCTACTGCTGGTTCAACGTTTTCCTTTTTATGCTCATATTCGGCGGCATAATACTGGACAAGCTGGGTGTCAGGTTCACCGGAATAGCGACCAGCATACTGATGATAATAGGCGCCCTGATCAAATACTATGCAGTAACCTACATATCGCCCGGTCCCGAGGCCGGAACGGTGTTCGGAATTCGCACACAGGTATTTGTGGCCTGTCTTGGCTATGCCATTTTCGCGGTGGGAACGGAGAACTGCGGAATAACGGTAACCAAGGTCATAACCAAGTGGTTCAAAGGAAAGGAGCTGGCCCTGGCCATGGGCGTTCAGGTAGCCGTAGCCCGTCTGGGAACAGCTGCCGCTCTGGTATTCAGCCCCATGCTGGTCAAGCGCTTCTCTCTCTCAACTCCGCTGCTCATATCGGCTATCCTGCTCTGCATCGGACTCCTGGCCTACCTTGTTTACTGCTACATGGACAAACAGTACGATATCGAAGTTGCTCAGGACCGCACCGAACCCGATGATGTCTTTAGAGTCAAAGACCTCAAACTGATAGTCACCAACCGCGGATTCTGGCTCATTGCCCTGCTGTGCCTTATGTTCTATTCGGCAGTCTTCCCCTTTATGAAGTATGCCGCATCGCTTATGGAGAACAAATACGGCGTGAGTACCAGTCTGGCCGGCATAATTCCGAGCCTGATCCCGTTTGGCAATCTGATAATGACCCCGCTGTTTGGCAGCATCTATGATAAAAAGGGCAAGGGAGCCACCATCATGATAATAGGCTCATTGCTGCTCATATTGGTTCACGTGCTGTTCGCACTGCCTATTTTGAACTACTGGTGGTTCGCCACATTTATAATGATATTGCTTGGCGTTGCCTTCTCGCTGGTGCCGTCGGCCATGTGGCCCAGCGTGCCTAAAATCATACCGCAAAAGCTTCTGGGTTCGGCCTACGCCCTTATCTTCTGGGTTCAAAACATCGGCCTTGGATTTGTACCCCTGCTCATCGGCACTGTCCTTAACAAATACTGCATAACCGGCGTACGTATGATTGATGGAACCGA
>DDLZ01000010.1 GCA_002340405.1 Bacteroidales bacterium UBA2559 | reverse complement strand
CATATAGATAGTGTCATCCTCCTCGTAGAGTGTTCCGTCGATGATATCCCATGTGGTGGGACCGAGACAGAATGTGGAGTCTTTGACGAGCGGGAGGTAGGGACCGTCAACATTATCCGATACCAGCAGCTGGGTCTGGTTCAGGGGCACATTGTAGCGACGCGGAACCTGCTCAATACACACTCCGTGATTGTTCCAAGTGCCGGCATAGTAGTATTTGTCACCGTATTTGTGTATCTCGGCGGCAGCAACGAACTGTCCCTGCATCCAGGTCCCTGACAGGTCTATCACGCTATAAGGTCCGGTCCAGTTCTCAAGGTCGGTGCTCTTGTAGAGCGAGCCTCCGGTACCGGTAAGCCAGTAGTTCTTGGTCTCGGGGTCGGGATATATGAACGGGTCGCTCATGGAGAGCTCCTTGATACTTACCGTGCGTACCTCGGGAGCGGGGCGTGCGCTCTGCGGCGGACGCTGCTGACGTGCGCGGTCTGCGGTTCCCGACTGTGGGATCATTCCGCCAAAGTTTCTCTGTCCGGGAGTGGCAGGCGGAGCTTGTTCACCTCTGGGCACACTGATAATCACATTATCTCGGTTATAACTCTCTTGTTCGGGTTCTGCTTTCTTTCCTTTGCATGAAACCGATAGCAGCATTGGCAGACTGATTAAAGTTGCGAAAAATAAAGACTTTCTTTTCATATTTTCAAGTGTTTTGATGTTCCGGATATCAAACCTTAGATTTGCAGCGTTGTTCTCTGCACCTAGGTTTGTACGACAAAAATAGTAAATTTATGCCGATAAAGATAGTTTAACAAAGGACAATGGCGCCGGGCGGTTCTCAATGATGTCAAATGGGTAAGACCCGTGTACTTTTTTTGCCCCGCCCGGCCCGTTGATTCAGGGCCTGAATAAGAATATTGCCTTAGTACGAATAAGGTTTGTAGGTGACGGATCGACGGTCCACTGTCCGCTTAAAAGCAGTGCAAGTTATGAAAAAAATCCATGTCGGCATCGACATCAGCAAAGAAAAGTGTAATCTTTGCTTCCGTAGCGGTCTGGAGATTGTCCGCGAAGAAGAGTGTTCAAATGATGTAAAAGCCCTCAAAAAGGCCTTTAAAGCTGCATTGAAAGTGCTTGGTGCGTCAGTGGATGAGGTCCTGGTCTGCGCCGAGTACACAGGCCGATACATCTACCCTCTGACCGTGGCCTGCCAAGAACTGGATATCTTCCTCTGGCTGGATGACCCCACCCGTATCAAGAACTCCATGGGCCTCGCCCGTGGAAAGAATGACGTCATTGACGCCGCCAGGATTGCCGAATATGCGTTCCGCTACAGCGACAAAGCTGTCCGTTACTGCATTCCGGATGCCGCCCTGGTCTCAATGAAGAACCTACTGGCAGATCGCGAGTTTCTCCTTATCGACAGGAAAAGATATCAGTCTCAACTCACTGACCAGAAGAAGTATATGGCTCCTGGCGACTTCAAGCACAAGAGCGGCCGATGGAAGAAAGTCATCAAGTCCATAGACGAACAGATTGCAGCCATCGATACAGAGATAGAAACGCTTATTGCGGCGGACCCGGTATTGACTCGTCAGAAGGAACTTCTTGTAAGCATTGACGGCATTGGGGAGCGCATTGCCATCAACATGATTGCCATCACCGGCGGCTTCACCCGTTTTCAGAATGCACGGCAGTTCTGCAGCTTCGCCGGCCTCACGCCGTACAAGTACGACTCCGGAACGTCAGTCCGCTCAAAGGCCAAGATATCCAAACGGGCTAATCAAACCATGAAAGCGCTGCTGCATCTCGCAGCCGTCAGTGCCGCTACACACATGAAGGAGGGTGAATACAAAGACTATTTTGAACGCAAAACTAAGGAAGGAAAACACGTTATGTGCGTGCTGAACGTTATCCGGGCAAAGCTCGTTCACCGAATGTTCTCCGTCATCAAACGGGATACCGAATACACAAAGGAATATAAACCTGCATGTTAATCACGCTCCAGGGGTGGCCGCGCGGCCAGGGGCCTGACGCCCATATGAGCGCAATATATATCCATAAACCATACCGTTGAATCGAAGTGATGACCTACAATCCAACTTCTTTCCGAATCATTTGGAAAATCCATAAGAATAAGTACGTTATCATTTTCTTATATGAAAATAAAAGAACGGGTTCATGATGATTTTTCATGAAAATATAGTAATTTTGCAGAGAATTTTGAACAATTGACCTAACTAAAAATTCAAAAAACATGAAAAAAGTTACAGTTTTACTGCTATCAGCAACTCTGATCCTTTCAGGATGTTCATCATGGTCAAAAACTGCTAAGGGCGGTCTTCTTGGTGGCGGTGCAGGTGCAGCGCTCGGCGCCGGTATAGGAGTTCTTATAGGTGGTGACGCTCAGAGTGCGGCTATCGGTGCGGCTATCGGTGCAGGTGTAGGTGGCGGCGCAGGCGCAATAATTGGAAACCGTATGGATAAGAAGGCCGAAGAGCTTGCAGCTATTGAGGCAGCTAAGGTTGAGACCATAACCGACATAAACGGTCTCGACGGTATTAAGGTGACTTTTGACAGCGGTATCCTGTTTGGCTTCAACAGTTCGAACTTGAATGACACATCAAAGGAGACACTCAAAAAGTTTGCTGACACCATGAAAGATATGGAGCAGACCGATATCACTATATACGGTCACACTGACAATGTCGGAACTGCACAGGCCAACGAAAGGGTCTCGGCCAGACGTGCCGATGCTGTTGCCACCTATCTTAACAGTTGTGGCATGAGCAAGGACCGTATCATTACCAAGGGTATGTCATTCAATATGCCGGTTGCCAGCAACGATACCGAAGAGGGCCGTGCACAGAACCGCCGTGTTGAAATCTATATCACCGCTAACGAGGAGATGGTGAAAGAGGCTGCTGCCGGGATCTGATAACGACCCGGATCAGTCCGATATAACATAATAAAAGTATGCAGGGTTCCCGCGAACTCTGCATATTTTTTTTGTTTATCACTATTTCAACCTTATTTTATCTTATTTTTGCCATTAGATAACCAATTACTTATATAGAAATGATCAAAAAAATCTTTATTGCAGTTGCTGTAATAGCGACTGTTGCATGCGGCTCACAAAACAGCCTGCAATCCAAACCGGGGAAGCCGGACAAGAATTTTTATATTTATCTTGCATTTGGGCAGTCCAATATGGAGGGTGCCGCCCGTATTGAGGACAAGGACCGTGAAGGTATAAGTGACCGCTGGCTCATGATGGCCGCCGTTGACGACACCCGTCTGGGCCGCACCCGGGGTGAGTGGTATCCGGCTGTTCCGCCTCTCTGCCGCGAGAATACCGGTCTGACTCCGGTTGACTATTTTGGACGTACTATGGTTGAATATCTGCCTAAAAAGGTGCGTGTGGGTATAATCAACGTCTCTGTAGGCGGCTGTAAGATTGAGGCATTTATGAAAGACCGTGCCCAGGAGTACGGTGACAATGCTGCCGGCTGGATGAAGCCGTGGATTGCCCCATACGACAACAACTGCTACCAGCGCTTGCTTGAGACTGCCAAAGAGGCTCAGAAGTATGGTGTGATAAAGGGCTTCCTCATGCATCAGGGTGAATCCAACATCAATGAGCAGGATTGGCCTGAGAAGGTAAAATATGTTTACGAAACACTGATTGAAGATCTCGGACTGAATGCAAAGGATATTCCCTTGCTTGCCGGCGAGGTGGTTAATGCCGATGTCAATGGACGCAGCGCCTCCATGAACGAAATAATCGCCCGTCTGCCGGAGACACTGCCCAACTCATACGTCATATCCTCCAAGGGTGTGACCTGTGCGCCTGACCATCTGCATTTCGATGCTGCCGGTTACCGTGAGATGGGCCGTCGCTATGCAACTCAGATTTTGTCACTCATGGGAATAGAGGTCAAAGAGTAAGAGAATGACAACTGTAAGGGTGGCTGTTGCTGTTCCGCGCATTCGGATTGCACAGCCCATGGAGAATGCTGCGGCTTGTCTGGAGTTGATCCGTCAGGCTGATTCTGCAGGGGTTCAGATTATCTGTTTCCCCCAATTGTGTCTGACGGGTTTTACAGCCGGAGACCTTCTATGTAACAGGCTTCTGTTGGATGAGACAGCCAGAGCGTTGGACCTGTTGGTCTCAGAGACCGCGCATCTCAAACCTATGGCTGTGATAGGCTACCCTGCAAGAGATGTTGGAGAGGCAAAGCCATATAATGCCATGGCTTTCATCAAGGAGGGACGTATTTTGGACAACAGGCTTGATACCTCTCCACCTTCAAGATGGTTCCTGCCGGCCGACCCTAAAGATAATACTGACACGACCGATATTATTAATCTCTTCAAAACCGAAGGAATTGACTGTCCGGTTTCACTTCTGTTCCCCTTAGAGAAGTCCGTTCCCGATACAGAGGGGATCATACTCTGTCCGTCGGCTATTGAGGGGCGGGTCGGAGCTTTGAAAGGAGTTGAATTGAAACTTGGCAAACTGACCGAAGGGAAACGGTGTGCGGCAATTCTGGCATCGGCGGGAGAGGGTGAATCCAGTACGGATTATTGGTATCCGGGTATGGCTGTAGTAGCTGAAAACGGAAAAATAAAAACAAGCCGTTCACCCTTCTGCGGACTGGAGATATGCGATATCACTGTGGGTCGCAGCCACAAGCGGGTGATGTATGAATATACTCCCATTCAAGATGTTGATTACAAGGTAGCAAGGATTTCAAAAGACCCTTTCATGTGCGGTGATACCGAACGCAAAGCCCGTGAGGCCTTCATGATCCAGTGGGGCGCATTGCGCACAAGACTTGAAAATACCGGAATAAACAGGCTGGTTCTGGGAGTATCCGGCGGACTGGACTCAACTCTTGCGCTGCTTGTCTGTGTAAAGACGCTTGATATGATGGGGCTGGACCGTAAAAACCTGACGGGAATAACCATGCCGGGGTTTGGTACAACCGACCGCACCTACAACAATGCTCTCAGTCTGATGCGCACATTCGGTATCGATTGGCGTGAAATCGACATAAAGGAGGCCTGTATGCTTCATCTGCGAGACATTGGGCATGATCCTGACCTGCACAATTCCGCCTACGAAAACGTGCAGGCACGTGAGCGTACCCAGATTCTTATGAATGTAGCCAACGATATAGGCGCTCTGGTGGTTGGAACGGGCGATCTCTCCGAGCTTGCGCTGGGATGGTGTACCTACAACGGTGACCACATGTCTATGTATGCCGTTAATTGCGGCATTCCCAAGACGGCCATAGCGCCTATAATCAGATATGCAGCCGAGAACGAACTTGAGGAATCGGTCAGACCTTTTCTCAACGATGTGATAAACACTCCAATCAGTCCCGAGTTGCTTCCCGGCGGGAATATCACACACAGGACCGAAGAGATAATAGGCCCTTACCGTCTTCATGATTTCTTTATGTGGCACCTTCTGAACGAACGGTTGAATCCGAAGAAGATAAGCACCTGGGCTGCCCATATATTTGCCGACGAGTTCACTCCCGATGAGATAAACCGCTGGCTCAAGGTGTTCCTGAAAAGATTCTTCAGTCAACAGTTCAAACGTTCATGTATGCCCGACGGTCCCACTGTATTTGGAATTTCACTCTCTCCGCGCGGGGGTTGGACCATGCCGAGTGATATCTCTTCAGCCATTTGGCTAAAAGACCTGGAATGATTTTAACATATATTATGAATTTGAATTTAAATGCAGATGTTAGTTAGGTTTATTTTGTAATAATTCATATTGTTTAAATGACAACATGCCTATTTTACATCTACCTTTGCCAACGAAAACAAAAGGATAATTCTCATAAGCATTAATTGGTTAGTAATTAGGTTTGGACCCTTAAGTTTGTGAAAGCCGGAAGGTCCTCCCCGGTAGGAAAATGTCCTACAGGGGGATGTAAAAAACGAGTTCACGTGAGTGAATTCTTTTTTATTTTATACGGTTCGTGTGGTTTTGTATTCTCCTTGTAGTTC
>DDLZ01000154.1:19005-25756 GCA_002340405.1 Bacteroidales bacterium UBA2559 | reverse complement strand
CACTTTTTGAAACAGTATCGGAAAACGAGAGTCCACACTATCGGAATATCCGATATCGGACCTCCATTACATACAGACTTACAGAACATGGTGTATTTAAAAAGATTTGACTCTTTAACAATTTAAAAACGGAATCTTACATACTTGTAAGTTTTTCACTACTTTTGCAATCTGTGAATTCGAATTTACTAACAATAACCGGCCAATGGCAAAGAAAGAGAGAGAGAGCATTATAAACAGTATCATTGAAGGTATTCAGGAAAAGAAAGGCGAAAGCATTACTGTGGTTGATCTTACAGGTTTAGAGGATGCCGTATGTCATTATTTCGTAATATGTGAGGGCGGGACACCCAATCAGACTGTTGCAATCCTTGATTCGGTACGGGAAACCGTGAAAATCAAAGAGAACCGCAAACCCTATTTTACCGAGGGCACCCGATACGCACACTGGATTGCTATGGATTATGGTGACGTTATGGTACACATATTCATCCCTGAACTCCGCAAGTTCTATGATCTGGAACATCTGTGGGCCGACGCTCTGCTTGAAGAGATACCTAACATAGTATAAATAAAATTGACTGAAACCTTGACATAACTTTCTGATAAAATCTATATGGCAGACAACAAAAAAAATAATAATAAAGACAAAAAAGAGGGCACCGGGTTTAAAATCCAATCCTGGTTATATCTGACCCTTTTTATTGTATTAGGTTATATTCTACTCAAAGATGGTAACTCAGGTCTTACCGGTAAGGCTTCATATTCCGATTTTGAAAATTATATGGAGAAAGGTTACGTGAGCAGTATCAAAGTATATACCAATCTTGGTAATATGGAGGTGTTCATTATTCCGGATTCGGCAAAGTACATCTTCCCCGACGTAGCCTTGCAGCCCCTCTCCCGTCCTATGCTCACGGTGGGAGTCGGTTCAATTGAAAACCTGGAAAACTTCATTAAAGAGTCAAAAGAAAACGGTACTTTTACCGGCGATTATGATTTTGTGCCAAAGTCACATACTTTTGGCGATATCATTATGGGCTTATTCCCATTCATACTCCTTATAGTGCTATGGGTCGTAATGTCAAGACGCCTGAGTGGCGGAGCAGGAGGCGGAGCAGGAGGCGGAGCAAGTGTCGGCAAATCCAAAGCTAAAATATATGAGAAAGGACAGGCCAACCGTGTGACTTTCAAAGATGTAGCCGGACAGGCTGAAGCCAAAACCGAAGTCGGAGAGATTGTCGAATTCCTGAAGAACCCTAAAAAATATACCGATTTGGGAGGTAAGATACCTAAGGGAGCACTTTTGGTAGGTCCTCCGGGAACCGGAAAGACACTGCTTGCTAAAGCCGTAGCCGGTGAGGCCGATGTACCGTTCTTTTCACTCTCCGGTTCGGACTTCGTGGAGATGTTCGTAGGCGTAGGTGCTTCGCGCGTACGTGATCTGTTCCGTCAGGCCAAAGAGAAGGCACCCTGTATCATCTTCATTGATGAAATTGATGCAGTAGGCCGTGCTCGTGGCAGGAATCCTGCAATGGGAGGAAATGACGAAAGGGAAAATACCCTGAACCAACTGCTCACCGAAATGGACGGTTTTGGCACTAACAGCGGTGTAATAATACTGGCCGCCACTAACCGTGTAGATATTCTTGACAAGGCTCTGCTTCGTGCAGGCCGTTTTGACCGACAGATAGTTCTCGATCTGCCCGACCTCAATGAAAGGAAAGCCGTCTTTGGAGTACATCTGAGAAACATCAAACTCAGCAAGGATGTAGATGTGGATCTGCTTGCCCGTCAGACACCGGGATTCTCAGGAGCCGATATCGCCAACGTCTGTAACGAGGCTGCACTTATTGCTGCCCGCCATGACAAGAAAAAGGTTGAAAGGGATGATTTTCTGGCCGCTTTGGACAGGATTGTGGGCGGACTGGAGAAGAAGAGCAAAGTGCTGACGGCAGCAGAGAAGCATGCCATTGCTCTGCACGAGGCCGGTCACGCTACACTTTCGTGGTTCCTTGAACATGCCAATCCACTTATAAAAGCTACGATAGTTCCCCGTGGACGTGCACTGGGAGCAGCATGGTATCTGCCCGAGGAGCGTCAGATTACCACCAAAGAGCAGATGCTTGACGAAATCTGTGCCACACTTGGAGGACGGGCCGCCGAAGAGTTGTTCATAGGTCAAATCTCAACCGGCGCCATAAATGATCTGGAGCGCGTAACCAAACAGGCCTACGGAATGATTGCCTATGCCGGAATGAGCGACAGCCTGCCCAACCTCTGCTACTACAGCGCTACCGACGAGTATGCCTTTCAGAAACCCTACAGTGACAAGACTGCCGAACTGATTGACCAGGAGGTCAAGAAAATGATTGCTCAGCAGTATGAACGGGGTAAACAGATCCTGCTCGAGCAGCGTGAAGGCCACAGCCGGCTTACACAGCTTCTGATTGAACGCGAGGTTATCTATGCCGAGGATGTGGAGAAAATTTTTGGAAAACGCCCATGGACATCACGCAGTGAGGAGATTCTGAATACAGATGAACAGACCGACTCGAAACGAGTGATTGAGAACAGGGATAAAATTGAACCTTAAATCTTGCATTATTCCGGAGTGGATTTTCTGAAAAGAACAATAACGGCTCTCCTTTTTGCCTCAGTTATACTGTTCTGCATACTGAAAGGCAAAGTGTGGTTCACAGGACTCTTCGCCCTGTGCACTCTGTTGGCAACCGTTGAATTCACAGGACTGTCCAACAGGTACAAAAAGTGCAACGCAAGTCCTATATGGTCGGCAGTGACGGTGCTGCTGTTTTATGGTGCCATAGCATATACAGCCGCAGGAAAAGGTTCACTGCTATGGTTCTCTTCTTTCATACTTTCATTGATAATAGTATTCGTAAGGGAAATTTATATGAAACGCCCCAGTCCTATGGCAGATATAGCCTACACACTCTTTCCGATTCTCTACATAGCTCTGCCATATGCGCTGCTGTCGGTTTTGGCCTATAGATTCTCATCCGCCCCCGGAACATATTCGGCAACAATACCTTTGACACTCTTTATCTTCCTGTGGTGCAATGATGTAGGCGCATACTGCATAGGCTGCACAATAGGCAGACATAAACTATTTGAAAGGATTTCGCCAAAAAAAACATGGGAAGGTTCTACAGGAGGAGCACTACTCACAATAGCAGCGACCATTCTGCTCTATCGGTTCCTGCCCCACTTATACAACCATCAGCCAATATGGGTCTGGCTTGGGATGGCCTTTATTACAGTTCTGTTCGGTACTTGGGGCGATCTCTTTGAATCCCTTTTGAAAAGGGAGATGGGAATCAAGGACTCAGGCCACATTCTTCCGGGACACGGAGGAATGTTAGACCGTTTTGACAGCGCACTATTGGCTATTCCCGCAGTGACTGTCTGGTTTTCGGCTATCACAATATTCCTTTAACAGCTTCATCATCCGGTCAGCTGCATGGTCCGATGCCCCCGCCGGTCCCAGAATATTTTTCATCTTGGCATAACCTTCAAGCTGTGCACGGCGCTGAGGCGTATCGGACAAAAGCGGAATTAAGTTTTCTCTGACACTCTTGACACTCATTTTGTTGGCTACCAGTTCAGGAACCACCTCGTTTCCGCTAATAAGATTGACAAGTGACACCCACCTGACCTTAAGAAACAAAGAGCGTATCAGACCGGCTAGAGCCTTAAACGGCATTTCGTAGCAAACCACCTGCGGAACCCCGAAGAGTCCGGTCTCAAGCGTAGCTGTTCCGGAAGTTACCAAAGCGGTATAGGCACAATCAAGCAGACCGTAAGTATTCCCGTAAACCCGCTCTATATCATTTTCTTTCAATACTTTGTCATAAAAATCCGGAGATATGCCGGGGGCACATGCAAGCACCGGACGGATACCGGCAATCCCCTTCAGAGCATTGAGCATTACAGGCAGATTGCGTTTTATCTCCTGACGGCGGCTTCCTGCCAGAAGCGCCACTATCCTGCGTCCGTCATCTTCAAACAGACGCTCTCCGGCATGCTTCTGACGGTAGGCAGTCACCTCATCCAGAGTCGGGTTGCCTACATACCATACCTGATAGTTATGACTTTTAAAATAATCGACTTCGAAGGGAAGAATCGAGAAAAGTTCATCCACGTCACGGCGGATATTCCTTATCCTATACCCTTTCCAGGCCCATATCTTAGGGGAAATATAGTACCATACCGGTATGCTGAGACTTTTGCGGATCTTCTTTGCCAACGAGAGGTTAAACCCTGCATAGTCAACGAGTATGATAACATCGGGGGCCCATCGGGAGAGATCTTTAAAACAGAGTTTTGCCCCACTCAATATGGTCCCCAGATGCATTATTACCGGCCAGAATCCCATATAGGCAAGTTCTCTGTAATGTTTTACCAAAGTACCTCCCACCGCCGCCATCTTGTCTCCTCCGAAATAGCGGAAATCGGCATCGGGATCTCTTTTCAGTATCGATTTCATCAGGTTGGAGGCATGCAGATCACCCGATGCCTCGCCGACGACAATATAGTATTTCATAACGTCAATTATACAATGTCAAAATTACTATAATTTTCCCGAATGCCGTTTTTTTCCATTACCTTTACGTGCTAAAATAGATTCTTATGGGAAAGATTATAGCATTGGCTAATCAGAAAGGTGGCGTAGGCAAGACTACAACCACAATAAATCTGGCCGCTTCGCTTGCAATATTTGAAAAGAAAGTACTAGTCGTTGACGCTGATCCTCAGGCAAATTCATCATCGGGATTGGGTGTCGATGTCAAGACGCTGGACTGTACGGTCTATGAATGTCTGATAAACGGCAGAAACCCGAATGAAGCAATCATTAAATTATCTATTGACGGCCTTTTCATCATGCCCTCACATATTGACCTTGTGGGTGCCGAACTGGAGTTAATGAATATGGAGGCACGCGAAACCGTAATGAAAAAAATGCTGTCGGGAATCAAGGACGACTATGACTTTATACTTATAGACTGCTCACCGTCACTGGGACTCATAACGGTCAACTCACTTACCGCAGCCGATTCCGTAATCATACCCGTACAGTGTGAATATTTCGCTTTAGAAGGAATAAGTAAGCTGCTCAATACAATAAAAATAATAAAAACCAAGCTCAATCCGTCACTTGACATTGAAGGATTTCTCCTTACCATGTACGATTCACGTCTGCGTCTGAGCAACCAGATAATAGAAGAGGTCAGGAAACATTTTCAGGAGCTTGTGTTCGATACCATCATAGCCAGAAATGTTAAACTCAGCGAAGCGCCTAGCCACGGTCTTCCTGCTATCTTGTACGACGCCGAATCACGCGGCGCGATAAATTACCTTGCCCTTGCCCAGGAAGTATTGAAAAAGAATGGATACAAATGACAACAACCAAGAAATCAGCATTAGGACGCGGTCTTGACGCTCTTATTTCCACCGATCTTGTCAGGACATCAGGCTCTTCGTCAATCAGCGAAGTGCCGCTTGAACAAATTTACCCCAATCAGGACCAGCCCAGAAAGGAGTTCGATCCGGAGAGTCTTGAAGAACTGGCAGATTCAATCCGCGAAGTGGGTATCATACAGCCGGTAACCCTTCGCAAAAAAAGCGATAAAGAGTACCAGATAATAGCCGGAGAAAGAAGGTTTCGCGCTGCTGCCATGGCCGGACTCAAAACCATACCTGCCTACATCCGTACCGCCAGTGACGAGAATCTCATGGAGATGGCGCTTATAGAGAACATACAGCGCGAAGACCTGAATTCGATAGAAGTCGCTCTCGCCTGTCAACACCTTATTGAGGTCTATAATATGACACAGGAACAGTTGAGCGCCAGAATAGGCAAAAAACGGGCCACAATAGCCAACTACATAAGATTGCTCAAACTCCCTGCCGAAATACAGGTAGCCCTTAAGAACAGAGAGATAGATATGGGACATGCCCGTGCCCTGTTGGCTATTGATGATCCTGTCAAACAGCTTCACCTGTTCCATGAACTTAAACAACATGGTTATTCGGTACGAATGGTTGAAAAAAAAGTCAAACAGATCAATGATGATACGAAAACCGCAAAAACCGATAAAAAAAAGATATCAGACTCATTGGCCCCATTGGAAAAACAACTTTCAAGCTATTTCGACTCCAATGTGAAGCTAAAATACAATACTAATGGAAAGGGCAGCATAAACATACCGTTCAAGAATGAATCTGACCTGACAAGGATAATAAAGCTTTTTGACGGTATCCGAAAATGAGATTTTTAAAAAGACATAAAGGAGTTCTCCTGCTGTTATTCATGACCATTCTGTCTGTCCTGCCTGCATACACGCAGACCGGAGTTCATACAGATTTTTTCGAAGAGGATAGCCTGAAACACGTCAGGATTGACAGCATTTACCAGACGTTAACTGATTCGGTACAATGGCAGAGTGAACTCGATTTTGTCAGAACTCTGGATTTGACCTTCCTGCCTGATTCTCTAATACCTGAAACCGTAACGTCCGTAATGGAGGACGAAAAAACGCATAGGCTAAGATGGAGAGAAAAGGATAGTATTGAGGTGTCAAAGCTTCAGATGAAGGTTCAGACATGGGAACCTGACCCCAGAAAGGCCACATGGATGGCACTGCTCTTTCCCGGAGGCGGCCAGATATACAACCGTAAATACTGGAAGTTACCCATTGTTTACGGCGGGTTCGTCGGGTGCGTTTATGCA
>DDLZ01000154.1:0-18961 GCA_002340405.1 Bacteroidales bacterium UBA2559 | reverse complement strand
GCAGCACGGAAGATTGGCTGAAAGATGTGTTCAAAAAAAGAAAAGATAAATACCGCCGATATCGCGATCTGAGTATATTTGCATTCGCAGGTATGTATATCATCTCGGCCATTGACGCATATGTTGATGCCGAACTGTCACATTTCGACATATCGAGCGACCTGAGCCTGAAGGTTGAACCCAATATCCTTATTGATTATCAGGGAACTCCTAAAGTCGGTTTATTACTTGCATTCAGTTTCTGAACTTATGAAGATAAAGATTTTGGCCGTTGGCCTCACATTGATGGTAAACAGCATCTGCGTACAGGTAATCGCAGAAGGAGATGATGTTGTCATAACAAAAGAGATACCGGTCGCCATTTCGGATTCCATTACAGCCGACCTGCCCGAAAGTTTTGAATATAACCTTGACAGCCTTATGAGCCTATGGTTTGCCAAACAGTATCTTACATATGACTACGATTGTATTGTAAACTCCGTCAACCCCCCGACAAGCGATAGCGTATATGCCCGGCGGCTCAGCAATCTTCCCACAATTGTAGAAATGCCTTATAACAGAATTGTCAGGAACTCGCTTGACGCTTATCTCGTCCGTAATCGGCAAGTCATATCATTCGCACTGGGAATGCTCCCCATATATGAGGAGATTTTTGTCGATGCTCTGCTTAAATATAACGTTCCCGTAGAATTAAAATACCTTCCTGTAGTAGAGTCTGCGCTTAAACCCAAAGCCTATTCACGTATGGGAGCGGCCGGAATGTGGCAGTTCATTTACAGCACCGGCCGAAGCTATGACCTTTATGTAAACAGTCTGGTCGATGACCGCTATGACATAATTAAAAGTTCCGATGCAGCAGCCCGTCATCTAAGGGATCTCTACGACACCTTCGGCGACTGGTCGCTGGCGATATCGGCATACAACTGTGGCCCGGGAAATGTAAATAAAGCAATAATACGGTCCGGGAACAAACGCAGTTTCTGGGATATCTATCCATATCTGCCGCGTGAAACCCGCGGTTATCTGCCGGCATTCATAGCGGTGAACTACGCCATGACCTACTACAAAGAGCACGGAATATGTCCGATGGAGTCAGTACAGCCTCAACAGACAGATACAATTCAAATAACCAAAAACCTCCATTTCGGACAGATAACACACTTCTGCGACATAGATGACGAAAAGCTCAAGGCACTTAATCCACAATATCTGACCGATATCATTCCGGGCGCATACCGCACATGTGTGCTTATCCTGCCGCTGCAATTCATCCGTCCGCTCCTTGAAGCCGGCGATTCGCTTTACGAATATGACAAGGAGACCTTCTTCCCCAAATCGAAGCTGGCATACATTGACGATGACATGACCAACCGGATCACATACATTACGCACAACATCAAATCAGGTGAGACACTTGGAGGCATTGCAAGAAAATACCACACCACGGTTGCGAATATAAAGAACTGGAATAATCTTAAGAGCGACAACATCCGAGCCGGAAGGACTTTAAGAATATATAACCGATAAAAAGAGAGCCATGAGTGATGACAGCCTATTTTCACCGGATGAGGAGAGACTCATTAACGAGGCTTTCCAGCATCTTATTGACTCCTATCTGCAGACCAAGCACAGGAAAAAGGTGGAAATTATCACTAAAGCTTTCCAGTTTGCGCGACAGGCACACAAAGGGATCCGCCGTCTCTCAGGCGAACCCTACATAATGCACCCTCTTGCCGTAGCTCAGATAGTATGTAGTGAGATAGGATTGGGCTCCACCTCCATCTGCGCTGCTCTTCTCCATGATGTCGTTGAGGACACCGACTACACGATTGATGACATCAAGAACGCTTTCGGACCCAAAATAGCTCAGATCGTGGACGGTCTTACAAAAATTGCAGGAGGCATTTTCGGAGACAAGGCGCTGGCACAGGCTGAAAACTTCAAAAAGTTGCTCCTCACCATGTCCGATGACATACGCGTGATTCTAATAAAGATTGCCGACCGTCTTCACAACATGCGCACCTTAGACACCTTGCTGCCACGTAAGCAATACAAGATTGCAGGTGAAACGCTATACATATATGCCCCTCTGGCCTATCGTCTCGGACTAAACAAAATAAAGACTGAACTTGAAGACCTGAGTTTCAAATATGAACATCCTGCAGAATACAAGGAGATACAGGAGAAGCTCTCCCTTGCACGTACGCAGATGGATAAAATTTACAAAGACTTTACAGTTCCAATCATAGCTAAGCTGGACAGCATGAATGTACAATACAATATATACGGCCGGATAAAGTCGCCCTATTCCATCTGGAAAAAAATGAACAAGACCGGATTGACTTTTGAAGAGATGTATGACATTCTGGCTGTCAGGATAATATTTGAGCCCACATCACCTGAGAAGGAGTTGAGTGAATGCTTTGACATCTATTTGGCTCTGACAAAGATATACAAATCCCACCCCGACCGTTTCCGCGACTGGGTGACTCACCCCAAAACCAACGGCTATCAAGCTCTGCACATAACCCTTATGAGCGGTTCGGGACAGTGGGTTGAGGTGCAGCTTCGCAGCACCCGAATGGATGACATAGCCGAACAAGGTATCGCCGCACACTGGAAATACAAAGACGGCACCACCTATGAAGAGGATGAATCGGAACTTGACCATTGGCTTGAGACCATTAAAGAGATTCTCGAAGATCCCCAGCCTGACTCTATGGATTTTTTGGACACAATTAAGCTCAATCTCTATTCATCTGAAATTTTTATATTTACGCCAAAGGGAGAACTGCGTACCATGCCACAAGGCAGCACCGTACTGGATTTCGCTTTTACCATACACACCTTCATGGGAACCCACTGCATAGGTGCTAAAGTAAACCATAAACTTGAACCTATCAACTATGAACTTAAGAGTGGTGACCAGGTAGAGATACTCACCTCCAAAAATCAGAAAGTGAGTCCCGCCTGGCTTGATTTCGCCACTACTGCCAAAGCACGGGGCAAGATAAAACAACTTCTAAGGAAAGAGGAGCGTGCAAATCAGAAGTTTGGCGAAGCCATTTTCAATGAGTTCCTTGAAAAAGAAGAACTTGAATCCGATTCAAACAAAATTGAACGTATCATTAAATTACATGGTCTTAGCAGTCGTGAAGAACTCATGATAGCCCTGGGACAGAAAAAAATCATACTGGGTGATTCTGAAAAAAACATACTTAAAGGTGAAAACGGTCATAGTTGGTACAAACGCTTCTGGTCCTCGTTTTCATCATCAAAAGAAAAAGAAAAGAGTGATATCAAGAACAAGAAGGAAAAGAATGATGTACAGAACCGTATAGATGTCAAAAAGGCACTCATAATAAATGACCTTGACACACATAAATACACATTTGCTTCATGCTGTCGCCCCGTACCCGGCGATGCCGCTATAGGATTTGCCCATGAAAACGGGCACATTACCATACACAAACGCAAATGCGAGGAAGCCAACAAAATGAAGGCAGTCAAAGGATACAGCATACTGACCGTTGAATGGCAAATAGAAAACACTCTGTTTCCTGTTACAATCTACATGAAGGGAATTGACAATATTGGTACTCTTGCCAAAGTTACCGAAGTCATTTCTCAAAAGATGAACGTTAACATGAACAAGTTGGTCATTGAATCAAAAGATGGGCTCTTTGAAGGAACGATAAGTGTTATGGTAAATAGTCTGAATGAACTTGAAGCCATTCAGAAGGGACTGAAAAAGATTTCCAACATCACAACGGTTGTCCGGAAGGAGGAGTAGAATCAAGTTCCTTGCAAATAGCCATCAATTCGTCGCGAACCGATTTCAGGCGCGACACTATTTCATGAGTGTCAGTTGTTCTTCCGGGATTCTCTTTCATACGACTTTTAGCTCCTTTTATGGTCAGCGATTTCTCCTTTACAAGATGATTTACCAGTTTTATCTGCTCAATATCGGCTGTTGTATATTGACGTTTACCTCCCTTTGATTTTTTGGGGGAAATCTCCTTGAACTCCTTCTCCCAATAACGTAATGTGCTTTCCGGTATGTTAAGCATATCGGAAACCTCCCCTATGGAGTAGTATTTTTTGAGATTTTTGTTCGTGTTCAGTGCCATATCATCAATCGAATACCCTACCGTGATTTTCAGCAAGGATTATCATCTCTTCATACTGTGCTGCATCCAGATCCATAAAATAATAGTTGATGGGATTTACATTGCTGCCGTTAACCATTACCTCATAATGCAGATGCGGCCCTGTACTTTTACCGGTTGAACCTACTTCGGCTATCTCCTCACCTCTAATCACTCTCTGTCCATTCCTGACAAGGATCTTATTCAGATGGGCATACTTTGTCACATATCCGTAACCATGGTCTATTACAACCATATTGCCGTACCCCGATTGCCACCTGGCATAGGTTACCACACCGTTTCCGGTCGCATAGACCGGAGTACCTATATCACATGCGAAATCCATCCCTCTGTGGAAACGTACCACACGATAAAATGGATCCATACGATAACCGTAACCCGATGCCGTGCGCTTTAAGTCCTTATTCGATACCGGCTGTATAGCGGGAATACAGGCAAGTTTGTTATCCTGTTCACGCGAAAGCTCCACCACCTCATTGAAAGAACGGGACTGCACATAGAGCTTTTTCTCAAGAAAATCAACTTTCTGTGAAGTGCTGATAACCAAATCCGACAGAGGCATGTCAGCCAATTCCGCGTAACGGTTGGTACCATTGTATCCTGACTGACGGACAGCATCGGGTACCGGGTCTGCCTCTAAAAGTACCCTGTAGAGATTGTCGTCACGCTCTTCAATATCCTGCATTACCAGCAGCGCTTCCTCTACCTTATGTGACAATAGCCGATATTGCGCCTGAAGTTTGGAATTCTCCTCCATCAGACCGCTAAGCGAGGGAATGTCAATCAAAAACCAATATATCAGAAAGAACAGACCGCCCAGCAGAGAGGCCGAAACCAGTCTGCGAAAAAAAGAGTACAGCCTTTGTCCAAGCGTGGGATAAACCCTCTTATAGACTCTGGCCGTCGGGTCGTACTGATAATAAACTTTCCTCATCCGGCTGTTTTTCCTTTATCCGATTGTCCCTTTGACGGAGACATCCGACTGCAAATGTAGTAAAAATGACTCTATTTGCTTTAAAAACTTAATATAAACTGCCGCTTAAGTACAAACAAACTTGTTTGTTTCTACTCTTGATTTACATTATCTTTGCACCCTTAATTGCATACCGATACTTTTATTGATATTATGACAGCAAAGGAGATACGCGATTCATATAAACGTTTTTTTGAAAGTAAGGGACATACCATTGTACCTTCAGCCCCCATGGTGATTAAAGATGACCCTACCCTGATGTTTACCAATGCCGGAATGAACCAGTTCAAGGATATTATACTGGGTAACCGCATCCCTGAAAGCCGCCGGGTGGCCAACTCACAAAAATGTCTGCGTGTAAGCGGCAAACACAACGATCTGGAGGAAGTTGGACACGATACCTACCACCACACAATGTTCGAGATGCTGGGCAACTGGTCTTTCGGCGACTATTTCAAGAAAGAGGCTATTGAATGGGCATGGGAGTATCTGGTTGAAGTTCTCAAAATAGACCCCGCCAACCTCTACGCTACAGTATTTGAGGGAAGCCCCGAGGAGGGACTGGAACGTGACGAAGAGGCCGCTGTGATTTGGGAAAAATTCCTCCCCAAAGACCATATACTGAACGGCAACAAACATGACAATTTCTGGGAGATGGGCGATACCGGCCCTTGCGGACCGTGCAGCGAAATCCATATAGACTCACGCTCCAAAACAGAGAAAGATAAAATACCCGGCAGCGAGCTGGTCAACAAGGACCATCCGCAGGTTATTGAGATATGGAACCTGGTCTTTATGCAGTACAACCGGAAGTCCGACCAATCGTTGCAGCCGCTGCCCGCCAAGGTAATAGATACAGGCATGGGATTTGAGCGTTTGGTACGCACACTGCAGGGCAAACATTCCAATTACGACACCGATGTGTTCCAGCCCATCATTAAAGAGATAAGCG
The DNA here is from genome assembly GCA_002340405.1 of Bacteroidales bacterium UBA2559. Lineage (GTDB taxonomy): Bacteria > Bacteroidota > Bacteroidia > Bacteroidales > Bacteroidaceae > Colenecus. The sequence continues at coordinate 12,867 of DDLZ01000154.1, read as the reverse complement.
CAATTACCGGAAAAAAATACGGAGAGGATGAAAAGACCGATATTGCTATGCGCGTAGTATCCGACCATATACGCACAATAGCATTCTCGATAGCTGACGGACAGCTGCCTTCCAACGCCAAGGCTGGTTACGTGATACGCCGTATTCTGCGCCGTGCCGTACGTTACGCCTACACTTTTCTTAACCGGAAGGAAGCATTCCTCTACAAATTAATACCCGTACTGATTGAAAGTATGGGTGAGGCCTACCCTGAACTTGAAGCTCAAAAGAGTCTCATTGAGAAGGTCATCATTGAGGAGGAGGAGTCATTCCTGCGCACACTGGACACCGGTATAAAACTGCTTGATAAGATCATATCCGATGCCAAAGCTACCGGAAAAACTCAAATAAGCGGGGTTGATGCCTTTACGCTCTATGACACATACGGATTCCCGCTTGACCTTACAGAACTTATCCTGCGTGAGAATGGAATGACTGTAAACAACGGCGAATTTAATTCGGAAATGGAGAAGCAAAAGGCTCGTGCCCGTAATGCTGCCACGGTGGAGAAAGGTGACTGGATAGTGCTCCGCGAGGGTGAAACCAAGTTTGTGGGCTATGACTTTACCGAGCACGAGGCCTCCATACTACGCTACCGTCCTGTCAAACAGAAGGGCGGCACCATATTTCAGATTGTACTGGACAAAACCCCATTCTATGCCGAGATGGGCGGTCAGACAGGTGACCGCGGAGTACTGACAAATAAGGCAGAAACAGTAGATGTAATTGATACAAAAAATGAGAACGGTCTGATCGTACATATTGCCAAACATCTTCCCAATCACCCCGAATCACCTGTGATAGCCCGCGTTGACATGGACAAGCGCCGTGCATCGGAAGCCAACCATACCGCTACACACCTGCTTGACGGGGCACTGCGCGAGGTATTAGGCAAACACGTGGAGCAGAAAGGTTCTCTGGTAAGTCCGGAAGGAATACGTTTTGATTTTTCACATTTCCAGAAGATAACCGATGAGGAACTGCGCCGGGTAGAACGGCTCGTCAATGAAAAGATACGCGAAGACCTGCCGCTTCAAGAGTACCGTGAGCTTCCTATAGAGGAGGCCCGTAAGCTGGGGGCCATTGCTCTGTTCGGTGAAAAATATGGCGATAAAGTACGGGTGGTACAGTTCGGCCGGTCAGTTGAATTCTGCGGTGGCGTACACGCTGCATCAACCGGACGCATAGGTATGTTCAAAATCATATCGGAAAGTTCAATAGCCGCCGGCATACGCCGTATTGAGGCTCGTACCGGCCGGGCTGTAGAAGAGATGCTGTACGATTTTCAAGATACCATCAGCACCCTTAAAAATATATTTCAGGGCTCATCGGTAGAGATCGCAGCAAAAAAAGCTATTGAGGAGAACTCCTCACTAAAAAAACAGATTGAAGAACTCATCAGAGAAAAAGCCGCCCGGATCAAGGATAAACTCGTAGAACAGGCCATTGAGATTGAAGGAATCAGAGTTGTCAGTACAGTTATGCCTGCATCAGCTGCTTTGGTTAAAGATATAACGTTCGGAATTCGTGCCGAATACCCNNAGTGTGAGCGATGACCTTACATCCCGCTTCAACGCCGGTCAGATGGTACGTGAAGCAGCCAAACTAATTCAAGGCGGAGGCGGCGGTCAGCCCCACTTTGCTACCGCCGGAGGCAAAAACTCCGAAGGGCTCCATGCTGCGGTGGAGGCTGTTAAAGAGACTGTTGCCGTCACTCCGGCCAGTTGATGAGGAAGACCTTTTCGGTTGCACGAGTAAGAGCGGTATAGAGCCAGCGGTAATAATTTTCGTCTCTGCCATCTGCAGGCAGATAACCTCTGTCTATGAAGACATTTTTCCATTGGCCGCCTTGCGCCTTGTGACAGGTAACTGCATAAGCGTATTTGACCTGCAATGCATTAAAATAGGGATTTTCACGAAGTCTCTCCATTTTCTCTCTCTTTGAAGGAATCTCTTCATAGTCCTCCATAACATTATGGAACAGACGCTCACTATCTTTCTTAGTTATTGACGGCGACTCACTGTGAAGAGTATCTGATAAGAGCGTTGCTTCCAACTCAAAATCGTCATAATCGGGGAATGAGAGCAGGGCGTCAACAAAATTGAAACCGTACAGTTCCCTGTGGCGGCGCACTCTGCGCACTTGGGCTATATCACCGTTTGCAATGAAAGAGGGAAATTCGGTCATGGTTCCCAAATCCTTATCTCTTGCCATCTGTCCGGTCCAGAAATAGTTATTCTTGACGATCATCAGACTCTCTCCGCCACACAGTTTATCTTCACGACCCAGAATGGTGTTACGGATCGCATTGTTGTACATTATGGCCATTTTATTCGATCGGCACAGAACCAGAGTCTGGTCTATACCATCCCGACTATAACAGCTCTCCAGAGCCTCAATCAGCTCTTCTCCCCCTGTGCGGACAATATCCTTGAATCCCTTAAGTCTGAACCGGAAAGCGGTCGTTACGTTTGTTATCTTCTGACTGTCAATTTCCCTGCGTAGCAAAGTCGCATTGAACAGAATGCCAGACTCATGTTCCTGTCGCATCACTTTGTCCAAACAATATTCGAAAACATTCAGTCCGTATGACGAGATAACCGATGCCGACAGTGCGGGACTCTCCTCTTCACCGACCGGAGGAAGCTGCGCCTGATCTCCTGTCAGGAGCAGACGGCAGTTCTTACCCGAATAGACATAGCTGACCAGATCATCCAGGAGTCTGCCCGTACCAAACATCGTGCCCGCAAGCCCCTCGTTCGAAATCATCGAGGCTTCATCCACAAGGAACAGTGTGTTTTCATCTCTGTTTCTGTCAAGTTGGAACGAAGAACTGTCCAGAATAGATTTTTGTCTGTAAATCTTTCTATGTATTGTGGATGCCTGACATTCGGAATACGATGAAAACACTTTGGCTGCACGTCCGGTAGGCGCCATCAGCACCACTCTTCCATTTTGGCTTCGAAGAGCCTTGACAAGCGCACCTATCAAGGTAGTTTTGCCGGTTCCGGCATAACCTTTAAGTAGGAAAACCTGTCGTGGCTCATTTCCGGTTACGAAAGTTGACAGCAATTTTATAGCCTCTTCCTGACCCGAAGTGAGTGGGAAAGGGCAATAATTCATTATTTTTTTGTTAAGAATTACATTATTCATCTCTTACAATGTAAAAAAATGCTATTTTGTAGAATAATCCCAATAAAAGNNGATCTCTATTACGGTAGTTTAATGGGACCTATCAAATTTACAAAAGAGAAAGAGAAGCGTGACAATGCGGTTATTTCAAGACTGCTTGACATCAAGTCTGCTCAGACTGAGTATCGCAACCAGCATGGAGGCGCATACACAGCCAGTTTTGACACCCTAATTGATTTCGTCAAGACCAGCCAAGTGCCAATCATCAGGAAAATTGGAAACCTTTCCGATGATCAAATGGAGGCCAATTGGACAGAATCCAGAGTTTTGGCCCTTTACAAAGAGGCTAAAGATGCTGAAGCTGAAGCCAAGTCCACAACAGGCAGCAGGTCCACCAGGAGGGCAAGGGAAGCCAAAGAGAAATGGCAGGAAGCAGCAGATGCAGGATTCTTAACCCTAAATGAAGACGGGACCGTCAAGGAATTTCTGTTCAGCCGCGACACCGTATGGGTCAATCTTTACGATTCACTCTACCACGGTCGCATCAATCCCGACTCACTGCGTTATGTACCTTATGGAAACGGTAAGGAGTTTGAAATGCAAATAGCATGTGACACTACTGTAACCGGTGCTATACAGTATTCTTTCTCAGCGCAGACCCTTTTCACGGATTATCTCGGAGGACTTGACCGCCAAGAGCTTATAAATATTATCAACGATCGCAGAGATCGCGGAATCTATGAAGGCATGAGAGTTGACAACAACTCGGGTAACTGGGAATAATTTTATTTGGACAATATTGAGTCCATCGGCCCGAATGTGTGCAGATGGACTCTTTTTTTGCCACTTTTACACAGAGATAAATGCGAGTAATAGCCGGAATTTACAAACATCGAAAGTTTGATATACCAAAGAACTTTCACGCCCGTCCGACCACAGACTTTGCGAAAGAGAGCCTTTTCAACGTACTTGCCAACCGGATTGATTTTGAGGATTGCACAGCTCTGGACCTCTTTGCCGGTACAGGCAGCATAAGTATAGAGCTGGTCTCAAGAGGCTGCTCCAAAGTTATAGCAGTCGAAAAGGATCCGCTCCACTACAAATTCATACTTAAGACTATGGAGGCCGTCAAGACTGACAGGTGTTTTCCGGTAAAGGGTGATGTTTTCAAATATACTGCCAACTGCTCCATGCGTTTTGACCTGATATTTGCCGACCCGCCCTACGATCTTGAAAACATTTCTGAAATCCCCGACCTGATTTTCAAATATGACCTGCTTGCTCCTGACGGCATTTTTGTTTTGGAGCATGGAAAAAAGAATACATTTAGTTCTCACCCCCGTTTTACAGATATGAAGGTTTACGGCTCGGTCCATTTCTCTTTCTTCCGATAACTCCAACCTATATATTTCTGACCGACAGCCTTTACAGGCTCACCTATCGGCGTCCCGGGCCTCCACCACCGGGGCCTCCCGGACCACCGCCCGGACCGCCGCCACCGGGACCACCGCCCGGACCCATGCCGCGGTTCTGAGCCGACTGACGCATCTCCTGACGGGCGGCGCGGGTTCCGAAGACATTGACCCGCAATATAAAGTGCACCATAATATAACTGTGAATACTGGTGTTCTTGGTATCGGTACGTCCTGTCGTGGAGACAGTACGGTTTACATTGGTCTCATCATTTAGAATATCATAGTACTGAATTTGAAGTGTTCCTGCATTTCCTTTAAGGAAACTGAAGGAGGCGTTTGCATTCCATATAAGGTCATCCCTGTTGTATGACCCACTGTAACCGCGACGGCTCTGCATTGTGATGTCGGTTCCCAGATTGATATTTCTCCAGGGTAAACGGGCATTGGCACGACCTCCATAGCTGAACGTATATGTATCCATATTGCTGTTCTGACGCATATTGTTCTCGGAATGGTTGTAATTAAAACGACCGTTAGCAGTTACCTCAAGCCAATCATTACGATATGTGACCGAAGCATTCTGCCCCACACCTATACTCTTTGTAGTGCTCAACACGGCACTGCCACCCGATCCGGCAGACGGATTATAATTTCCTATGCTTCCGGTACGCATATAACTCTCCTGATGACGGTATGAGGTGTTGGCACTGGTGGAATAACGCCACTTACTATTGGGAATAGTCTGGTTAAATGATACGTTAGCCCTTGTACTCCAGTTATTCCAGAAACCTTCCATGTTTTGAGGTTGAGTGACTGACACACCCGTCTTGGGATCATAATCTGTTCGCTGGGATATGTTTCTCAAGGAGTTCTCCAGCGACATACTCATATTTATAGTCTTCTGGGTCTCTTGAATAAAATTCTGATAGTCAAAGCCAAGAGTATTTCTCAGTGTCGAGAGCAGTCCCGGATTGCCTTTTCTTATATTAAGGGGATTACTGTCATCTTCAATGTCAAGCATATCCTCCATACTGGGTTGACCGGTATTGGAGCGCAAAGTTACCTGAAAACTCTTCTGACGGTTAAAGCGGTAACGATAACTCAGGGTCGGAGACCAGTTGTAAACTACCCGTGAAGTGTCGCCTATTATAAGTCCCATATACTGGAAATTATCCATACCCGTATATTGTGGCATAAAATTGACTCCCAGATTAAAATTGGCCTTATCGGTATTATGACGGTACTGCAGGGTAAAAGTGTGGTTACGGGAGACATTGGTTGCGGTACGGCTTAAAGTATCATTGCGGTACTGCTCCAATTCATAAGGAATATACCAGGTCTCGTCCCAATTCTCAAACTCCAGTGTTGAAGGAAAAACGTATGTCTCGCGATTTGTGGTACGGTTGCTTACTTGAACCTGATAACTTATCTGTAAATTGCGACGTCCCGAATCTAACGGCTCACTCCACATAACGCGTCCCGACCAGTTACTGTTGTCCGTAGGAGACAGATTGTAACGATTCATTATAGTATCGCGTTGATGCATCTGATAATAGATCTGCTCCGAATGAGAATAGCTTTTACTTCTGCCGTTGGTGCTGGCGTATGTGAATCTGAATGTCAGATTGCGACCGTCATCGGTAAAACGTTTATTGAACTGCAGTTCACCGTTCAATTGATTGTTTCCGCCCTCACTGTGGTTGGAACTTATCTGTGAATTGACACCAATCGAATCGAGAATCTCCTGTGAAAGGAAACGATACTCGTTAAGAATGTCAATCATATCGGTCGCCAAGTAGGGGTCAGTATTAAAAGTGACCGAACCGCTTGTAGAGTTACTGTGGTTCCTGCTAATCTGAAAACTCGGCCTGAATATTATGTTGATAGAGGTGTCGGGGCGCCACTCCATGCGCATATCACCGTTCACGCTTCCGTTACCGCTGCTGCTGTTCGAACGGTTGTTCCTGAACGATGCCGATGTGTAATCCGTGGTAAACGTCTCGGACTCGGATTCGTTCATAGACCTGGAATCGGAACCGTTCCAGCGTATGTTTCCACCTAAGACTAACGGGAATTCATTGCGTCGTCGGGGGTAACGTTCACCTATATTCTTCGAGAAGTTTACGCCCAACTGTACGCTATTGCTCACGCCGCTGCCACGACCTGAATTCTGGGCATTGGCATTCAATGAAAACTGAGTATCGGCCTGAAAACGGTTCAGCGAATAACGCCCTGAGTAGAGATATTTGAGCCACTCTCCGTAATCGTTGTTCCCGACGGGCTTACCTACTCCTCCATTGATATTATGCAGCCAGCCTTTACGCATGTTGGGCTTGATCTGCAAGTCCATGACCGTCTCCTCCTCACCGTCATCGATTCCCGTTATTCGGGCAAGATCGCTTTTACGCTGATAGGTCTTTATGCGCTGAATAATGTTGACCGGAAGATTTTTGGTTGCCATCTGACGGTCATTTCCAAAATATTCCTGTCCATCCACAAGTATCCTTGATACGGTCTTGCCGTTTACGGTAATATTTCCATCGTCATCCACTTCGACACCCGGAAGCCTCTTGATAAGTTCTTCCAGTACCGATCCTTCAGGGACGCGGAATGCGCTGACGTTATACATCAACGTATCCTCAACAATCTGAGTCGGAGGCAGAGCATCTTCAATAACCGCCTCATCAAGCATGATTGCCTCATCATACATCCTGAACACACCCATGGCGCGTTCCCTGTCTTCTCTTATAATCTTAAAATCAAAATCCTGAGTCTTATAGCCCATGAATGAGTAGCGCAAAAAGTATTCACCCACAGGTACTTTTTTTATGTTGAACCAGCCCTCATTGTCCGTCACTGTTCCATGCACAAATAGAGAATCGGGCATCTTGAAAAGTTGTATCGTCACCTGAGGCATATCCTCGGTTGTGGAACCGTCAACTATACGACCGTTAACATTGGCCCGTCCGTCCAAAGTAAATTTGGTCTCTTCGGGCTTTTTTGCGGTCTCCTCGGACTTATCATTAGTGCTACTCTGAGCGCTCTGAGCAGTACTGCAGGTTTGAGCACTATTACTCTGAGTATTATTGTTACTCTGAGCAAAAGAAACAGCGAAACAGGTCAACAGCAGAGTTAGTATAGTGATGACTTTTCTCATTATTACGGTTTAGACTGTCATTCTTCACAAAATATTATCATACAGTCTTGAAATTTGACTCTAAGCAGACAAAAAGGTTTAAGAGTCTGATACGATTTGTTACCCCATTTTTATTTTTTTATTCGGACACAATCTGTTAAAACAGAACTGACCGAAGATCTTTTCATTGAAAAGCCCGACCTCTGCCGTGACGGCTGACAGTCATTGAATCGGCTGCTATTTTTTCCTGCTATTTTTAAAACGGATTTCAATAACTTTTACGTATGTTTGTATATATCTTAAAAAACAAAAATATGAGAAAGCTAATATCCCTATTTTTCGCCATTGTGCTTGTATCAGTCTGCAATGCACAATTTTTCAGGTTCCCCAATTTCGGGGATGATATCAAGCTGACATCCGAGCCTAAAATCGGTTTGGATGGACTTTCCGTTGGTGATGAAGGTTACGTGATATTCAGCATCATCAATAACGGCGAGACCACCTATACAGGTCCTCTTTACATCAGATTGTTCAACCCCGAACGCAGCCATCAGGTACTGGCATGTAAAAAAAACAAATTGAAACCCGGTAAAGAATATGTTATTACAACAGTATTCTCAACTGAACAGATGGAGCCTTTCAGCATGTATTTCATAGGTTTTGAATATGACGAAAACGAAACTCTCGTTCCCATGGCCCAGATTGACCCAAAGCCTTTGAAATCATTCATGCTCCTTCAACCCATCATTAATGCCCAAGTAAAAAAATCACCTGTCAAAGCAAAAATCAAGAGGGCAAAAAAATGAAAAAAACCGGATTAATTGGATATTATGACAAAAACATATACCTTTGCGCCGGTTTTGAAAGACCGAAAATAAAAGGCTAAAAGCCTACAGCGGGGTGTAGCTCAGTCCGGTTTAGAGTACGCGTCTGGGGGGCGTGGGGTCGCTGGTTCGAATCCAGTCACCCCGACTGGAACAAAAAGTGAATCCGGTAACAGGGATTCACTTTTTGTTTTGTATATTCGCGTCAAATAAGATGCAAAAACGATGGACAACATTATATTTATCATTTGTGCGGTAACCTTACTTCTATTATTTGCTTTCTATTATATTGTCATATGGAACAAAAGACGCAATAATAATCAGACCAATTCAGTTATTACAAAGGATAAAGTTGCTCAAACGGGCGGCAACCCCTCGGGCTGTTGCGGCAAACATATCGTATGTGAAAAGCTTGACCTGAAATCAAACGATAAGAACTATTTTGACGACGAGGAGTTGGACCGTTTCCACGGCAGGTCATCGGATTCATATACCGAAATTGAGGTCGAAGAGTTCAGATACGTGCTCTACACAATGCGTCAGGAGGAGGTACGTGATTGGGTCGGATGCCTTCAGATAAGAGAGGTGGAGCTGCCCGACCAACTGAAAGAGGAGTGTATCTCCATGATGAATGAAATCTTATAGAGAGAAGAATGAATGATTCGCGGTGCAAACGCAAGGGGATAATAGCGGTTCTGGCATCTCTGCCGGTACTGGCTTCCCTGTCCGGATGCTCCACAACCAACAACACCGCCCTGACACGTTTCTATCATGGGACCGTTACCAAATACAATGTCTGGTTCAACGGTCATGAAGCTTTCCTGAGAGCACAAGACGCTCAGGAGAAGGGTATAAAAGACATTCTGAGCGAAACATTGGTACTCTATTCGTACAGTGACCCCAAAGCCCGCGAATTGGGCAAATCGGATTATGATGTTGCCATTGAAAAGTCGCAGAAATCAATAAAACTCCACTCCATAAGCGCTAAGCCAAAAAAGAAGCAGGGTACACTAAGCGAAGCCGACAGACGTTGGATGGAGAAAAAGGAGTATAACCCGTTCCTATGGCGTGCTTGGCTGCTCATGGCCGATGCGCAGATGCAAAAAGGAGAGTTTCTGGAGGCAGCAGGTACCTATTCTTACATTAGCGGACTCTTCTTCGATGAACCCCAGATAGTCTCTGAGGCACAATATAAGATGGCACAATGCTATTCCGAACTTGGATGGTTTTATGAAGCCGATGAACTCTTCCAACGTTCAGGTCAGGGAAAATTGAATATTTCACAGCAACGCGAATACAATGCCAGAAAAGCATCCCATCTGCTGCGTCAAGAACGTATTGAAGAGAGCATCCCTCTGCTGGAAGAGTCTATAGCTCGGAAAGGAGTGAGCAAAACTCAAAAGTTACGTGAAAGATATCTGCTGGCCCAGCTTTACCATGCTACGGGTCGCAACTCTCAAGCCTACGACATGTTCGGAAAAGTTATCGGTATGAGTCCTCCTTACGACATGGAGTTTCAGGCACGTATCCGACAGACTGTGACCATGGCAGGAAGCGGTGACGTGAACAGGCTGCTGAAAAAACTGAGCCGTATGGAACGGGACCCCAACAACAGGGAAAAACTGGATCAGATCTATTATGCAAAAGGCAACCTGTTCCTCACTCTGAACGATACGATCAAAGCGCTTGAACTATACGAAACGGGAGCGGCGAAGAATACCGCAGCTTCTCCTGAAAAAGGGATACTGCTGCTCACTATGGCTGACCTCTACTGGGAAACAGGCGATTACCAAAATGCCGGCAAGTGCTACTCCAAGGCTATTGGCATGATTGACACATCCCATAAAAGATATCAGATAATAAAACTCCGGTCGGAGGTGTTGGACGAACTGTCAGAGCATACCGGAACCATCATTCTGCAAGACAGCCTGCAACGGCTCTCACATCTGCCTGAACCGCAAATCCTGGAGATTATAGACAAAGTCATTAAAGAGTTTGAGGAAGAGGAGAAGCGTGCAGAAGAGGAGCGGCTGCAACAGGAGAAAGAGGCCGCCGGAGCCGAAATAGAGACAGAACCGGCTGCCGGGAGTATGCAGCAGGGAGGCAATGACTGGTATTTCTATAACCCTGTAACCGTAGCCAATGGCAAGAAAACATTTAAGCAAAAGTGGGGTGAACGCAAATTTGAGGATAACTGGCGTCGCCGTAACAAGACCGTACTTGCCGCTTTAGAAAGCGAAGAGGACCCGGCAGATGCCGCCCCTTCGCCCGCAGGTCTGCTTACGGACTTCCCCGGCGAAACATCAGACTCCCTGATGGTTCAAGATGTGCCTGAGACAGACCCCCGCAAACGTGAATACTATCTGCAACAGATCCCTTTTACCGATGAGCAAAAAGCCGAATCAGACCGCCTTATATCACAGGCTCTGCTTGGTGCCGGGATCTTATATAAAGACCGCCTGACCGAATATGAGAAAGCAGAGGAGAGTTTTGACCGGATAGTTGTCAGCTACCCGGATTCCGACGAAGCCGACGATGCCCTTTACAATCTCTTCCTTATGTATTCTCTATGGGAGAGACCGGAGATGGCAGACAGTTGCCGTAACATGATGAGCAGGATGTTCCCGAAAAGTCCCTTTACCGTAATGGTCTGTGACCCTGATTACATCGATAACGTAAAATACGGCAAGCAGAGGGAAGATTCTCTCTATGCCGAGACCTACACGGCATTTAAGGAAGGCGACAATGCACTGGTTTACAGGAACTGCGAAATTTCGGCAACAAAATATCCTCTTGGAGCACACAGAGCCAAATTCCTCTTTATCGAATCGGCCGTCGGGCTACAGAACGGCGATATCAATGCCTTCCTTGAAGGGATGCGAAATATAGTAAATGAATACCCCGAAAATGAGATCAGTCAGTTGGCCGGCCTAATAGCACAGGGTGTGCAGGATGGCAAGATCCTCAAATCGACATCATTCGTATCAATATGGTCGCGTCGCAGCGATGCGGGAGTTGACGCTCTGCCTTCCGATTCGGTATTGCCCGAATTCAGCGATGACAGATATCAGTCGTTCCTGTTCCTGCTGGCGTGGCCCGAAGGTGAGCTGGACAAGAACCAACTGCTCTTTGAGATGGCGCGTTACAACTTCACCAACTACATGATGCGTAACTTCGAGATGAGTTTCGAATCGGAACAAGGCATAGAGATGCTGAAAGTCGGTGATTTCATGAACTTTGACGAAGCCTACTTCTATAGCCGCAGCCTCTATTCCGATGCTACGATGGCGGCAAAACTCGAAGGTCTGAAGGCTCTTGTGATAACGGAGTCCAACCTTAAACTTCTGTTCAGCCATTACAGCTTTGACGACTATCAGGAGTTCTATCAGGAATATTTCCTGAAAATACCTGAAATAGAGATTGACGGAACAACCCTTTTTGAAGAAGAAGACCATGAATATGAATAAAAATGGAACATTGCTTTGGGTCGATGATGAGATTGACCTGCTCAGAGCACACATTCTGTTCCTTGAAAGCAAAGGATATGAGGTAGATACCGTAACCAACGGACCGGATGCCATAAAGAAGTGTCAAACCCGGAGCTATGACCTGGTACTGCTTGACGAACACATGATGGGCATGAGTGGTCTGGAGACACTATCCCACATCAAAGACATAGACCCCAACCTGCCTGTAGTGATGGTTACAAAGAGTGAGGAGGAGAATATAATGGACCAGGCCATCGGCTCCAAAATTGCCGATTACCTGATAAAGCCGGTACATCCAAACCAGATACTGCTCTCACTGAAGAAAAATATCCACAAGCGCGACATCGTCACTGCCGAGACTGACCGCAGCTATCGCGAGAGTTTCGGCAAATTGAGCATGCAGATATCCGATTCCATGACAGCCAGGGACTGGATAGATGTTTACCGTCAGTTGGTTTACTGGGAACTGGAGCTGAAAGAGGCAGATAGCAGCATGCATGAGATACTTACAACTCAAAAAGCCGAGGCCAACGCCGCTTTCGCCAAGTTCATCAAACGCAACTACATGGATTGGATGGCCGACCGTGATAAGGCCCCTGTCATGAGTCCAGACCTGTTCAAAAAGTTTGTATTCCCTGCTCTTGACACCGGCGAAGGACTATTTCTTGTAGTTATGGACAATCTTCGATACGACCAGTGGAGAGTGCTCGGAGCAGAACTGGCCGAACTTTTTACCATTGAAGAGAACCTCTATTACAGCATTTTGCCAACGGCTACCCAGTATTCCCGAAACGCCATCTTTTCAGGCCTTATGCCTAACCAGATCAGCCAG
>DDLZ01000086.1:994-3344 GCA_002340405.1 Bacteroidales bacterium UBA2559 | reverse complement strand
TTGAAGCCGGTCAGGCTTTGGGGCAGAAGAACACGGTATTTGGAATTTGGATGGGATACACATTCTGGAATCCGGTCGTATCGGTAGCAGGCGGTTTCTATACGATTTGGCATAATATACGAAACACCCGACAACTTTACAGACATGAGCACGGTAAACAATAGAGACGACTTGCACCTTTTTGAACTTAAGGTTAAAGGATACATTGCGGAGCATTCGCTGTTAGACGACGGATGCCGGACGGTTGTCGGCCTCAGCGGTGGCGCCGACAGCGTAGCCCTGCTCACCACTCTTACAGCGCTCGGCTATGAGTGCAAGGCAGTACACTGCAACTTCCAATTGCGCGGTGAGGAGAGTGAACGCGACAATCTCTTTACCGTTGACCTGTGCCGAAAACTTGGAATTGAACTGACGGTCTGCAAATATGATACACACGGCTACGCTGCAGAAAAAGGTATCTCCATCGAAATGGCAGCCCGTGAACTCCGGTATAACGATTTTGAGCGCATAATGAAAGAGAAGGATGCCCGCGCCATCTGCATCGGACATCACCGTGACGATTCAATCGAGACCGTAATCATGAACCTTATCAGAGGCACCGGACTGAAAGGGCTTACCGGCATAAAACCTATTAACGGAAATATCGTCAGACCGCTGTTGTCCGTCTCAAGGGAAGAGATTGAGTCTTATCTTAGAGAGAGAGGTCAGCCGTACGTCACCGACAGAACGAATCTGGAGACCTGCTACACACGCAACAAAGTAAGGCTCAACATATTACCTCTTATGAGGGAGATCAATCCATCGGTTGACAGCTCAATAATCGCCACTGCCGAACATCTGCAGCAGGCTTATGAGTTCTATCGCTCATCGATTGAACAGACACGCAGTAAAACTGTCTCTGAAGAGGATGGCCGGCTTACCGTTGACATTGAAAACCTGAAACAAGCGCCGTCGGTTGAAGGATTCCTTTTTGAACTGCTGTCACCTATGGGATTCAATGAGACTCAAATCGCCAATATTGCCGCATCACTTGATTCACAGCCCGGCAGCCGATTTATCTCGGACAGCCACATTGTCTTGAAAGACCGCAATAAACTAATCGTAACACCTTTGATATGCGAAACCGCTGAACCTTTGACGATACGGACAATTGACGGATTTACCGCCATCCTGCCCGATGGCCGCAAGCTGAAAGTAAGCATTAAAGAGGCCGGTCAGCCTATCTCCAAACAGACATCAACAGCCACGTTTGACGCCGATTTGCTGCCCGATACCCTGACGGTACGGGTATGGCGTGAAGGCGGCTGGTTCATACCGTTCGGGGTGAAGGGACGCAAACTGGTCAGCGACTATATGACCGACTGCAAGATAAGTCTGGCTGACAAGGAGAGACAACTGATAGTCGTTGAACGAGAAAACATAGTGTGGGTTCTCGGCAGGCGCAGCGACAACCGCTACCGTGTCTCCGACACCACCCGTCAACAGCTTGTTCTTACAATTGTATAAGAATGGAAATAGCATCCTGATTTATATTGACATGAATCCCGAAAGTCAGACAGAAAACTTTCGGGATCACATCATATACATCGTGCCAATATTTTTTGTATATTTACTGAAAGCGACAGATCAAAAACAAATACTTATAATATGACAGACTTTTTATCACTGGCCAAAAGCCGCTATTCAACCCGCTCTTTTACCGACCGTAGGGTTGAACCTGAAAAACTTGAAAAGATCCTAAAAGCAGGACAAGCCGCTCCCACAGCAGTCAATTTCCAGCCACAGGTGATCTATGTTGTCCAAAGTCCCGAAGCGATTGCTAAATTGAACAAGGTCACGTCCTATATGTTTGGCGCACCTCAGGCACTTCTTGTATGTTATGACGAGAATATATGCTGGAAAAACCAAAAGCATGAAGAAAAAGGGCATCCCTCAGGTGAAATGGATGCCTCCATTGTACTGACGCACATGATGCTTCAGGCAGAGGAGCTTGGAATAGGCTCCTGCTGGGTTTGCAGCTTTGATTTCGGCGCTACCCGCAAACTTTTCAACCTGCCTGAAAACATCCGTATCGCAGCACTCATGCCGATAGGATATGCTGCCCCGGACGGTCTGCCCTCGGAACGTCACGGCAAGCGCCGTCCGCTGGAGGAGACAGTACACTACCTGTAAAATGGTTTTGCCTGCAGAAAATTGGTCTGCCCATTTATTTGTCGGATACCGGTCTTACAGGGAAACGGTAAATACGTGTAATCCATTCATCGGGATAAAATGCCATTGAACTGAAATAACAGACAAGCGAAGCATACGGATACGTCTTATATAAGTTGCTGCTCCAATATACACCAAG
>DDLZ01000086.1:0-950 GCA_002340405.1 Bacteroidales bacterium UBA2559 | reverse complement strand
GGCATACGCCAATCACTGCCCCACAACGAGTAAGCAGCATCATCAATCGCTTCAAGAACCGTCTTGTCATCAACTGTTCCATAAGTACTGTTTGTATTGTATTTGGTCAAGTCAACAACACTGCCATCGGCATGTTTATAATTACTCCATGTTACGCTCTCCTTTTCTTCTGTCTCACCCCAGGCAAAATAACATCCTCTGTCAGCCGGATAATCGGCGCCCACATTCATCGATGCCCATTTGACGGAAAGTCCGAGGTCAACCGGATTGCCTATCCTCATTTCACGACGGAAACTCTTTGTCTCACCATAATACGGAGTGGTTCCAATTATCAAAAATGCTCTGTAATAGACGGTCCCGAAGGGCACACGTATCAGCTTTGCATGGAAATTGTTGCTCTGGTCAACTTCAGCAGGCCCAACCACATAATCTTTGATGGTCGGATTGTTTTTACTGCCGTAACATATACCGTAAGAGAGATTGTCATATCCCGTCCTTATCCTGATCCATGACGATATAACGGACATGTTCTCAATGTCTATATCGCCTGTTACGATGCTATTGCCTTCAACGGATTTTACCTCCCCATAAAATGCGGTTCCGTTGACCTTGACATATGCCCGGTAATAGAAACTGCCGTAAGGAACATTTGCAATGGTCAAAGTGTAACTGCCGTCCTCCCCAATCTCGTTGACTCCGACCGTATAATTGTTTTCAGTCAAATTAACGGTCGGACCGTAACAGATTCCGAATCTGGTGCTCTCCACATCATTACCCATGCTGACAGTGGATGTAACAGTGAATTCAACCGGGTCTATATCACCGGTTGTCACCTCGACCCCCAGAGTGACAAAAGATTTTGTCTTACCGTAATAGGTCACATTTTTATAGGTCACATAGGCACGGTAAAAAAACTCCGTACCCATTGACAGATTTGTTAATGGGATTTT
>DDLZ01000066.1 GCA_002340405.1 Bacteroidales bacterium UBA2559 | reverse complement strand
ATAATCAGAGATGTGGATTGTATTTCTTCCATTCGCTTACGGGGGGGAGTACACCCAGTGAAATTACCTCGTCGCGCATAGCCTGCAGATGTTTGTAGCTTGCCTCTATAGCGGCCATTTCAGTAGCGTTGCCTTTCACGTCCTTATAATGAACGCCCTCAGCGTCAATCATCGAAGGCATAGCCATTATTACGTTTTTAAACTGTGAGTTGTTCACATAGCAGCCTGAGGGCCATTCAAATTTCTCGGCTCCCATTGCAGCACCTACCATTTTGATTGAGACATATGAGGGGCTCTGGAATGAAGAACGTCCGCGAAGTTCTATGATCTTGGCGCCACCCTTTATGACATCCTGTTTGATCTTTGCCCACTGCTCATCGGTCAGAGCGGGTGTGCCGATAATATCGGTAAGAGGTTTGCCGTCAATCTTCGCCGTCGAAGCAAATACAGCCATCTGTTCGCCGTGTCCGCCATATGTACGCGGGGTAGTGACTTTGTCCTGGGCGATTCCGAAGTGCTTTGCCAATGCGCTCTGCAGACGGGTACTGTCAAGAGCGGCAAGAGTCGTTATCCGGGAGGGTTCCAGTCCGGAGTAAACGAGAGCCACAAGACCTGTTATATCGGCAGGATTGAAAATGACCACACAATGCTTGAGATCCGGACAATATTGTTTGATATCTTCTCCCAACTGTTTAGCTATCTTGGTGTTGCCAACCAGCAAGTCTTCACGGGTCATACCTGCCTTACGGGGAGCGCCGCCTGAGGAGACCATATACTTTGCATCTTTGAAAGCCTTCTCAACCTTGTCGGTAAAAGTGATGTTGATGCCCGGAAAAGCGCAATGGCGCAACTCTTCAACAACGCCCTCTAAGCCCGGCAGATAGATGTCATATAGACAAATGTTTGAGGAAAGTCCCATCATAATGGCAGTTTGTGCCATGTTTGATCCGATCATGCCGGCTGCGCCTGAGATGACCAGTTTCTCGTTAGTTAAAAACTTCATATATGTTAATTTTTTACGTGATATTTTCTTGTCTGACAAAAATAGTGAATTCCTTCTTGATAGGCAATTTTATTCCGAAAACTTACATTAATTTCGCATCGGAAACAAAGGAGATATTAGACAAATGGCTATTATTAAATCGGTAAGGGGATTTACTCCGCAAATAGGTGAAGACTGCTATATTGCTGATAATGCAAGTATAATAGGCGATGTGGTGATAGGCAAAGGGTGCAGCATCTGGTTTGGAACGGTTTTGCGCGGTGACGTGAACTCAATACGTATAGGAAATGGCACCAATATTCAAGACGGTACGGTAATTCATACTTTGTATCAGAAGTCGGTATCTATACTAGGTGACCATGTTACCGTAGGGCATAATGTGACAATACATGGAGCGATGGTCAAGGACGGCGCACTGATCGGTATGGGTTCCGTGGTGTTGGACCATGCCGTGATAGGCGAAGGAGCAATTGTGGCTGCGGGTTCCGTGGTGCTCAGTAAGACGGTTGTTGCGCCAAATACCATTTGGGCAGGTGTCCCCGCAAAGTATGTCAAGGATGTTGATCCGGCTCAGACCAGAGAGATGAACATAAGGATAGCAAATGACTATCATATGTATGCCGGCTGGTATAAGGAAGAGGAGGAGTAAGGCTTTTAGTCAAGCCCTATCTCTCCAAGAATACGGTCTGATGTTCCACTGTTTTTGCGGACATAATCGCCGGCGGCTTTGCCGGCTTTTTTCATGAAAGCAGGGTCACTTATAAACTTATCTATCAAGATCCGGAGGCTGTATGCATTTGTAATCTCAAATCCTCCTTTTAGACGTTTCAACTCCTGAGCTTCGTTGAACCGTTTGTTGTTTGGTCCAAACAGGACCGGAATATCGAATACTGCAGGTTCCAGAACGTTATGGATACCGGCTCCAAATCCGCCCCCGACATATGCTATATGTCCGTATCTGTAGATTGAGGATAGTAGGCCGAAGCAGTCTATGATAAGGGTGTCGTAATTTGTAATGTTATCCATGTTTGCAAGCGAAAGCCTTATATATCGGCTTCCTTCAAGGCGGCGTTCAATCTCTGTAAGACGTTCTTCGTCAATTTCATGTGGCGCTATAATAACTTTCCACTCTTTCTTACCTGTAAAATAGGGGATAAACAACTCTTCGTCCTCAGGCCATGAACTGCCTGCAATGAATGTGGGACAGCTGTTGACGAAATTTTCTATAACAGGGAATTTTTTCGATTTTGTCGCAACCTCCAGGACCCTGTCGCAACGGGTGTCGCCGACTATGGATACGCACTCTATTCCAATACCTTTGAGCAGGTCTTTTGAATGACGGTCCTGAACGAAAATATGTTTGAAACATTTCAGGGCTTTGGCGTACCATTTACCGTACCATTTGAAAAAGAGCTGGTCAGAACGAAATATAGATGATATGCTGTAGGTGTCTATATCCCTTTGGTGTAATTCATTAAGAAAGTTGGGCCAGAATTCGTATTTTATAAAAAACACCTTCTTGATTTTCACTGCATTCAGAAATCTTCTTGCACTGATACGAAAGTCGAAAGGCATGTAGCATACCACATCGGCACACTTGTAGTTTTTACTGACTTCATATCCGGAAGGTGAAAAGAAGGTGAGAAGAATTTTACAATCGGTGTTTTTTTTGAGCAACCGTTCAATGAGTGGCCGGCCCTGTTCAAATTCACCAAGTGAAGAGGCGTGAAACCAGAGATAAGAGGCGTCGGGATCAACTTTCTCTCTTAGTGTCTTGAAAATATTCATGTGTCCTTTGATCAGAAGACGCGCTTTCTTATTAAAAAGCGAAGCTAGACAGATGCCTCCGGCGTATAATGGTATAATAAGTCGGTAGAGGAACATTCGTTGTTATTATTTGGAAAGTACGGAAAGAGCTCTTTGCGTACGGCTTAAAGTCTCTTCACGTCCAATAAAGTCGGTTATCTCAAAAATCTGGGGTCCCATGGCGGCTCCGACCAGCGCCACTCTCAGAGCGTTCATGACTTTTCCGACCGCATACTCTTTTTCGGCTATCCAATTCATGATAGCCGGTTCAAGAGTCTTGCTGTCGAAATCAGGCTGGGATTCAATAAAACGGCACAGTTCCGATAGTATTGCCGGTGTATCCTCTTTCCACCATTTTTTGAGAGATTTTTTATCATATTCCTTCGGTGCCTGAAACAGGTAGCTTCCGTTGTCCCATAACTCACTTATAAAGTTTACCCTGTTTTTTATAAGACTCACAGCCTTTTCAACTCTTTCAGGCGAAGCGCTTACTCCATGTTTTTCCAAAACGGGCATAAACAGTTCGGCAACCTCACTGTCATCCTTGCGCATTATGTACTCATGGTTGAACCAAATGAGTTTATGATAGTTGAAGCGTGCACCGGCTTTGCTGCACCTTTCAAGGTTAAACAGTTCTGTCATTTCGTCTATAGACAAAATTTCTCGGTCATCACCGGGATTCCACCCCAGCAGGGCAAGGAAATTAATAACAGCTTCCGGCAGATACTCCTTTTC
>DDLZ01000082.1:788-6801 GCA_002340405.1 Bacteroidales bacterium UBA2559 | reverse complement strand
TAATAAATGCCGACTCCCAGCCCCATTTGGCTGCAATAAGCGGAATGGTGGCCGGAGCAATCAGGGCTCCTATCGATGCACCCGCATTGAAAATGGAGGTGGCAAACGCACGGTCTTTCTTTGGGAAATACTCGGCGGTGACCTTTATGGCAGCGGGGAAGTTACCCGATTCGCCGATAGCCAGAACCGTACGGCAGAATATGAACATCACCACCGAACTTGTCGATACGGCCAAAGCAAGGGCGCTTCCGGCCTTGACAGCCCTGAGGGCTTCGATTGACTCAATGCCGTTAAGTTGCATGGTAGCCCAGCCGCAGGCAGCATGAAGACATGCGCCTATCGACCAGATGAATATGGCCCAGAGGTATCCCTTCTTGGTGCCAAGCCAGTCAATAAACTTGCCCGCAAAAAGGCATGCGATAGCATAAGCGATTGAAAAGACTCCGGTAATGGTTCCATATTGACTGTCGGTCCAATGGAAATCCTCAGCGATGAAATCCTTCCATGTGAGCGACAAGACCTGACGGTCCAGATAGTTGACTGTGGTCGCCACAAAGAGCAGAGCGCACATGACCCAACGGAAATTGGTTTTGTTTGCGCCGATTGAAATGGGGTTGTTACTCATTTTTTTTAGTTATTTGGTTGTTTCAATTCAATTTTTCTGTCAAAACAGGTAATCAGGAGTGAATACTGACTTCCGAAGGTCAACCATAGTATTTTCTATTCCATATAATAGACCCTCTTAACCCGAATTGAGACATTGGAAATTATCTCATACGGTATAGTTTCCAATATGTCCGATAAGATGTGAACCGGAAGGTTACGTCCAAAAATCTCCACGCTGTCACCCTCCTTACAGTCTATGCCGGTGACATCGATCATGCAGACATCCATACAGATGTTGCCCAGATAATAAGCCTTCTCTCCGTTGACAAGGCAGTAGGCACGACGGTTTCCCAGATGGCGGTTGAGTCCGTCGGCGTAACCTATGGGAAGGGCGGCCACACGCGAACGTTTCATTATTTTACCCTCACGATTGTAGCCCACAGTCTCTCCGGCTTCTACTTCACGTATCTGCAATATGGTGGTTTTTAATGTACAAACAGGCTCAAGCGAACTGTTGTCAAGCGGATTGATACCGTAAAGCCCAAGTCCGAGCCGTACCATATCGTACTGCTGCTCAGGGAAACGCTCAATTCCTGCCGAATTACATATATGACGTATTATGCGATGTTTGAAAGCAGCCTGTATGATGTTCGCAGCCTGATTGAACCGCTCGGCCTGAAGTTTCGTGAAATCATCGAACCTCCGGCTGTCGCTGCCTACGAAATGCGAAAAGACCGAACGGGGAATGACAGCGGTCTGACGTTGCAGCCTACTGACCAGTTCGGGTACATCCTTAAGGTCAAACCCCAATCTGTTCATTCCGGTGTTGATCTTTATATGTATCGGGAAATTCGCTATTCCGTTTTGTTCTGCAGCATGGATTATTGCATCCAACAGATTAAAGCTGTAAACCTCCGGCTCAAGCCTCTGGTCGAAAAGAGTGTTGAACGATGTCCGCTCGGGATTCATGACAATTATATTGGTCGTGATCCCCGCCCTACGCAATTCCTGACCCTCATCGGCCACAGCCACGGCAAGATAGTCCACCTGACTGTCCTGAAGTGTTCTGGAGACTTCGATAGCTCCTGACCCGTAAGCCGATGCCTTGACCATACAGACAATTTGCGTTTCAGGCTTCAACATGCTTCGATAGTGGTTAAGATTATTGACGAGAGCCTGCAAATTGACCTCTAAAATGGTCTCATGCACCTTAAGTTCAAGACGTTCGGCTATCCTGTCGAACCCAAACGGACGGGCGCCTTTAATAAGAACCAGTTCGTTCCGGATATTATCAATTATACCGGATTTGAGAAATTCTTCAGTCGTTCTGAAAAAATACTTTTCATCTATATCGAACTTTCTGGATTCGGACGAAATATCATCGCCTACACCTATCAGTTTGGCTACGCCCCGGTTTTTTACAAGTTGAGCCACCTTTCGATAAAGTTCATTGAGAGACCATCCGGACTGGAGTATATCAGAGAGAATAAGCGTACGGCTACGCCATTTCTCATCGTGCCGGCGGGCCATAAAGTCAAGCGCTATACCCAGCGAAGAGAGGTCCGAATTATAGCTGTCATTGATGAGTATGCAGCCCTGTTTGCCCTCCTTTACCTCAAGGCGCATGGCAAGCGGCTCGAGTTTGGCCATCCTCTCCGAAATCTTTTCGGGCGACAACATCATATAGATGCAGACTGCCAAACAGTGCAGGGCATTTTCAATTGACGCATCATCAATGAATGGTATGGTAAAAACGTTTTCCAGACCTATATAACGGTAATGTATCTCGGTCGATTCATCACCTTTTATAATCGATGATATATATAGCAGTTTCTCCTGATTCTTTCTGGACCATGCAATTTCACGGGCAGTGATTACCGATCTGTTAACACAGTTTTGTATCAGATCGTTGTCGCCGTCGTAAATGATGACGTCACATCCCTGAAACAGCTTAAGTTTTTCAATGCACTTCTCCTGCAATGACTGAAAATTTTCCTGATGTGCAAATCCTATATTGGAGAGTATGCCTATTGTAGGTTTGATAACCTTCCAAAGGTTACGCATCTCGTCTTTTTTAGATATACCCGCCTCAAATATGCCCAGCTCCGTCTGCTCGTTCATAAGCCAAATGGAGAGTGGTACCCCTATCTGGGAGTTGTAACTGCGAGGAGAACGGGTTATAAGATAATCGGGTTCAAGAAGCTGATACAGCCACTCCTTTATTATGGTTTTACCGTTACTGCCTGTAACGCCCACAACCGGGATGTTGAATTTTTCGCGATGCCCGGCAGCCAATAGCTGCAAAGCAGCCAATGTATCAGGCACAAGCAGAAAATTGGATTCAAGATAATCATCCATGCGACTGGGCAAACGGCTTACCACAAAATTTCTGACTCCAAGATTATAGAGATTGCGAATATATCTGTGTCCGTCATTTCTAGAGGTTACCAGAGCAAAGAAAAGAGTTTCGGCAGGAAAGAAGAGAGAACGACTGTCGGTAAGCAGCCAGGAAATAGTTGCGGGACAGAACCCGTGCCTCGCAGCGCCGGTCATACTTGTAATGTCGTCTATAGAATATGCCATTTCAACGCGTTAGAATATGAATTTCAAAATTAGGCAAAAAAAAAGAGACCCGGAACATCAATAGAGGATTTGATGAGTTAAATTGGACAAAACAGTGCAAAATATATGATATATCGTCCGATTTTGATAACTTCGCAGTGCAAACATTCATGTTTTAGAATGAAAGATAATTCCAAAAGTCAGGGTTCTGAAAATCTTCTCAAGCAGATAAACTCACCCGCCGACCTTAAGAAGCTGACTCCCGAACAGCTCCCACAGGTATGTGATGAGTTGAGGTGGATGATGATTGATGAACTCTCCCGTAACCCCGGGCATTTCAGCTCCAGCCTTGGAGCGGTTGAACTGACCGTCGCCCTTCATTACGTATTCAACACTCCCGACGACAGAATAGTATGGGATGTGGGACATCAGGCTTATTCACACAAGATACTTACCGGCCGACGTGATATGTTCAGTACCAACCGTAAATTCGGAGGGCTGAGACCGTTTCCTTCACCTGACGAGAGCGAATATGACTCTTTCACAAGCGGACATGCTTCCAACTCCATATCGGCAGCTCTGGGTATGGCTGTAGCCAATAGACGTAACGGTAACACATCCAGACGGGTTGTAGCGGTAATCGGGGACGGCGCCATTGGAGGCGGATTGGCTTTTGAAGGTATAAACAATGCCTCCACGACCGACAACGATCTGCTCATAATACTGAATGACAACAATATGTGCATATCTCAAAGCGTGGGAGGTATGCGCAGTTACCTCACGCAGCTGCAAACATCGCGATCATACAACACTTTCCGATACTACGTAGCCAGAGTCCTGAACAAGCTGGGTTTGATGAACGACCAAAGGCGCCGTAACATAATACGTTATAACAATCGACTGAAGATGAAACTCATGCGCCAGAATAACCTTTTTGAAGGTATGGACCTGCGTTACTTCGGACCTGTTGACGGACACAATGTCCAGAATCTGGTAAGGATCCTCTCCAATATAAAAAATATGCACGGACCCAAACTCCTGCACATAAAGACCGTAAAGGGGAAAGGATATGAACCGGCTGAGAAAGACTCGGAAAACTGGCATGCACCCGGCCTGTTCGACAAAGAGACCGGCGAGCGTGTAATCAAATCCGGCGATGACCGGCCGCCGCTGCTGCAGGATGTTTTCGGCGAGACCCTATTAGACCTTATGAAAGAGAACAACCGGATAATCGGAATAACGCCGGCCATGGTGCTGGGATGTGGGATGAACATACCCATGAAGGTTTTCCCCAAACGTTGCTTTGACGTGGGGATTGCCGAAGGACATGCCGTAACCTTCGCAGGCGGTCTTGCTAAAGAGGGAATGATACCTTTCTGCAACATCTATTCGTCGTTTCTGCAGCGCGCATACGGCAACTTAATACATGATGTGGCTATTGACAACCTGAATGTGGTATTTTGTCTCGACCGTGCAGGTCTGGTAGGCGAAGACGGCCCTACCCATCACGGTGCATTCGATCTGGCATTCCTAAGGCCGATACCCAATTTGACCATCGCTTCTCCTTTCGATGAAATTGAGATGCGGAACCTGATGTACACCGCACAACTACCCGACCAGGGACCGTTTGTAATAAGGTATCCACGGGGACACGGTATCCTGACCGACTGGAGGAAGCCCTTTGAGCCGATAGTGGTTGGGACGGGACGAAAGATAAGAGAAGGCGCTGATGTTGCAGTACTCTCAATCGGTCCTATAGGCAATCTGGCAAACCATGCTATAGAACTATGGCAAAAGGAGAACCCCGGACTGAGTGCAGCTCTGTATGACATGCGTTTTCTTAAACCTATTGACACCGCCATTCTGCATGAAGTAGGAAAAGGCTTCAAGAAGATCCTGACAATAGAAAACGGTGTAATCGCCGGTGGAATGGGCAGCGCTGTCATTGAGTTTATGGCTGACAACGGCTATACTCCCGCAATAAAGCGCCTGGGGCTTCCCGACAAATTCGTGGAACATGGTTCAACACCCCAGCTGTTGCATATATGTAACCTCGATGTGGAGGCCGTAATGGCAGCTCTTGACGAGTTGACTCTTAAACCGAATTAACTCTCAAACCGAAAAACCGATATTATATGAGAATTGTTATTGCAGGAGCCGGAAACGTAGGTACACATCTGGCAAAACTCCTGTCAGGTGAGAATCAGGACATTACCCTTATTGATGAAAATGAGGAGAATCTGAGTCGAATGGATTCCAACTTCGACCTGATCACAGTTCAGGAATCACCGGTTTCGCTACGTGGCCTGAAAGAGGCCGGAGTCGGTAAAGCCGACCTGTTCGTAGCCGTAACCCCCGATGAAAGCCGCAATCTCATATCCTGCCAGCTGGCACATTACCTGGGTGCAAAAAAGACCGTAGCCAGAATAGACAACCATGAGTATCTTAAACCAAAGCATAAGGAGTATTTTGCCGGGACGGGGGTTGATTCGCTTATCTACCCCGAGATGCTGGCAGCATTTGAAATCGTAGCAGGAATCAAGCTGAGTTGGATACGTCAATGGTGGGAATTTGCCGACGGAGCTTTGGTGATGATGGGCGTCAAACTGCGCAACAGCGCCAAAATACTCAACAAACCCCTATCAGAGCTGGGCAATGAGCTGCCCTATCATATTGTAGCCATACTGCGTGAGGGTGTCACTATAATTCCCGGAGGAAACGACAGCATACAGGCAGGTGACCTGGTTTACTTTATGACCATGAAAAAACATATACCGTATATCCGCATGATAGCCGGTAAAGAGGAGCTGCCCGATGTGAGAAATGTAATAATCATGGGAGGCAG
>DDLZ01000082.1:0-771 GCA_002340405.1 Bacteroidales bacterium UBA2559 | reverse complement strand
ATGATAATAAACGGCGACGGACGCGATCCAAGTCTGCTGATGAGCGAAGGCATAACGCACACCGAAGCATTTGTTGCCCTGACCGACAATTCCGAAACAAACATCCTGGCCTGTCTGGCCGCAAAACGTTTCGGAGTGACCAAGACCATTGCCGAGGTGGAAAATATCGACTACATAAATATGGCCGAAAAGCTCGATATAGGTGCGGTCATCAACAAGAAGAAGATTGCTGCAAGCCACATATACCAGATGATGTTAGATGCCGATGTTACCAACGTCAAATGTCTGACCTTTGCAAGTGCCGATGTGGCCGAATTCAACGTCAAAAAGAGAGCACGCATAACACGTAATCCCATCAAAGATATACCGTTGCCGCGCGGAGTTACCATTGGCGGACTGATACGCGACAAAGAGGCCATTCTGGTTACCGGAAACACCCTTATACAAGAAGGAG
Source organism: Bacteroidales bacterium UBA2559 (assembly GCA_002340405.1). Taxonomy (GTDB): domain Bacteria; phylum Bacteroidota; class Bacteroidia; order Bacteroidales; family Bacteroidaceae; genus Colenecus. The sequence goes on along the minus strand of DDLZ01000082.1, from coordinate 317 downwards.
ACCGCGTTGTGGTCTTCTGTCTTGAAGGCATGATAAAATCCATAGAGAGATTCTTCAATTGATACATCCAAGGATCATACACCGCATATTGGGTATCCTGCTCCTGATTGAAGCCGGAGTACTTCTACTCTGCTCGCTGCTCCCCGTTTACTATGGTGAAAAGGACTTTTTTGCCTTTATAATGGCATCGCTGATCACAGTATGCTTTGGAATCGTATTCTTTATTATGGGTAAAAACAGCGGTGGAATGGAGAATGTCATAACCCGCCGTGACGGATATATTGTAGTTACTGTAAGCTGGATACTATCCTCCCTGT
>DDLZ01000128.1:14635-17187 GCA_002340405.1 Bacteroidales bacterium UBA2559 | reverse complement strand
TTCCGGAGTACCGTCGGCCGTAATCTGGTAGCCGGGGTACATACCCCACAGATGCGATACGTGGCGGTGGTTGTCACGCGGGTCATCCCAATCCTCGAACCACTCCTGAAGCTGTCCCCAACGTCCAATCTTCATAGGAGGCAGACGCTTCATGATATTCTTAAGAGTATCAACAAAAAGAGCCTCTTCGCCCAGGATACCGGCCGCCTCGATTGTATTGCCGAACAGATCGAAAAGCATCTGGTTGTCCATTGTGGCGCCGTAAACCGTTGTAATATTACCTCTGCCCAGTACATCCTGTACACGTGGAGCATTCTCGGGCGAATACGACGGAGCTACCACCAGATAGCCGTTCTCAGGCTCCGGCACGAGAAAATCGATGAAGAAATGGCATGCACTCTTCATAATGGGATAGATCTCCTCCAGATAGTCGGGATCCATATTGAAAAGATAACCGTCCCATATCTGATGGCAGAACCATGCCGCTCCGGTAGGCCACATACCATTGTATGCACCGTCAACAGCTCCGGTCGAACGCCATATGTCGGTATTATGGTGCAGGGTCCAACCGCGGCATCCGTACATCTCGGCGCTCTCGCGGCCATGTTCGGCGCACTCCTTGACCAGCCGCAGGAAAGGCTCGAAGGTCTGAGGCATTCCGCACAGGAACGACGGCCAATAGTTCATCTCAACGTTTATATTGGTGGTATATTTTCCGTCCCAGGGAGCCTGCCGGCTCTCGTTCCATATTCCCTGCAGGTTGGCTGCCTGACCGCCCGGCTGCGAACAGGATATCAGCAGATAGCGTCCGAACTGGAAGTAGAGCGATACCAGCTGCGGGTCAAAGGTCTCTGCAAAATTTCTTATACGTTCATCGGTGGGCAAAGAGGCCTGCTCATTGGTACCAAGGTCAATAGAGACTGTCCCGAACTGCTTGGAATACTCTTTAACATGGGCATCCAACATACCCTTATAGCTCTTTTTCCCACTCTCGAAAGGAGCCAGCGGCAGCGCGGCAGCCCTCTTCTCGTCACCGCTTACATCCTTGTAATTCACAAAATTGGTTCCTATCGAAATATATATAGTCACCGCATTGGCATCTTCAACGGTTACGGCATTATCCGAAACCTCCACCGAGCCGCCTTCGGCTACTATCAAAGATCTGTTGGTGAATCTCACTTTTCCCTCTACGCCCTCATGGTCATCGCCCTTGCATGAGATTTCAAGCAGTGCGCTGTTCTTCAGACTGCCCGGCTTTGCGCTGCCGCCCGTTATACGATCCTGACGGTAAGGCAGACTGTACGAAGCCTTAAACGAGAGAGCGCCTTTTTCCGATGCCGTCAAACGCATCACCACCACCTCGTCGGGGAATGAAACAAAACTCTCACGCTTGTATTCCACCCCGTCAACCTTAAATACGGTAGTTGCAACAGCCCTCTCTATATCCAGTTCACGATAGTAATCGGAAAACTCCTCCATATCTTCGAAGTCAAGGAGCAGAGAACCTGCCGTCTGATAGGGCATACCGTGTGCCCCCTTCGATGAGATATAACGGTCACAAAGAGCCTGAGCCTCCGAACGGCGTCCCTCGAACAGAGCCGTTCGTATCTCTGCCAGACCGTCCTTGGCTGCGTAATTCACATTGTTGTGCGGACCGCCTCCCCAAATCGTCTCCTCATTCAACTGGATACGCTCCCCGGCAGGAGTCCCAAATATCATAGCACCTAACCGTCCGTTCCCCAAAGGAAGCGCATCGGTCCATTGGTTAGCTGGCTCATCATACCACAATTTCAGTTGACTCGCCTTTCCTGACATGCATGACACGAAAAGTGCAGCTGCCAAAAACACTGCTGAAATTCTTTTCATAGGATAGTAATTAAAAATTAAACTTTATATCTGCGAAATTACTCTTTTTTACTCATTATAAAAGACAATATAGCAATAATTTTAGTCACGATTAGGCCGATATCGGTTCTTTTGCCTAACTTTGGAGGCCGTAATTCCGTCTGTGCGGAACTTATTCAAGATTACTATAACAAAAAAATAACAACAATGTATCTATTAGGTTATGACATAGGCAGCTCTTCGGTGAAGTGCAGCCTTGTTGATTCTCAGAACGGCAGTTGTGTAGCAACCGCTTTCGCTCCGAAAAATGAAGCCCCAATAAATGCCGTCAATCCCGGCTGGGCAGAACAGAACCCTGAGGACTGGTGGTCCTATTTGAAAGCCGCCACCGCCGATACGCTTTCACAGGTCAGTATAGACGTCAAAGAGATTGCAGCCATAGGCATCTCTTACCAGATGCACGGCCTTGTATGCGTTGACAAAAACAAAAAGGTGTTACGTCCCGCCATAATCTGGTGTGACTCCCGTGCCGTAGGTATAGGTGAAGAGGCTTTTCAGGAGCTTGGCCGGTCCCAGTGCCTGACCCACCTCTTGAACAGCCCCGGTAATTTCACGGCTTCCAAACTGTCCTGGGTCAAACGCAATGAGCCCGGAATATTTGACAAAATTGAATATATCATGCTCCCCGGCGACTATATTGCCATGCG
>DDLZ01000128.1:12512-14619 GCA_002340405.1 Bacteroidales bacterium UBA2559 | reverse complement strand
TCTCCGCATCGGCAGCTTCCGAACTCGGTCTGGCTGCAGGCACCCCCGTGACCTATCGTGCCGGTGACCAACCAAATAACGCCCTCTCGCTGAATGTCTTCGAACCCGGTGAAATAGCTTCGACTGCCGGCACATCGGGAGTGGTTTACGGTATCAACGGCGAAATAAGCTATGATCCCAAATCAAGGGTCAACACCTTTGCCCATGTCAACCACAAAACCGGTTTCAACCGGCTTGGAATACTGCTCTGCATCAACGGCGCCGGTATCCTGAATGCCTGGACAAAGCGCAACATTGTCTCTGACGGAACAAGTTACGAAAAGATGAATGAGATTGCATCTCAGGCCCCGATAGGATCGGGCGGCGTTTCGGTCCTGCCTTTCGGTAACGGTGCCGAGCGTGTTCTGGAAAACAAGGACTACGGATGCAGCTTCCACGGCGTGAACTTTAACATCCATAACCGTTCTCACCTGCTGCGTGCCGCTCAAGAAGGGATCGTCTTCTCTTTCAAGTACGGAATAGAGATCATGGAGGATATGGGTATGCCCGTCAACAAGATACATGCCGGCAACGCCAATATGTTCCTAAGTCCGCTTTTCCGCGACACCCTTGCAGGTGTTACCGGAGCCGTCATCGAACTCTATGACACAAACGGATCGATCGGTGCTGCCATAGGTGCAGGTATGGGAGCAGGCTTATATAAAGACCACAACGAGGCATTCGCATCGCTTCAGAAGATTCGCGTCATAGAACCCAAAGCATCCGATATGCCCGTTTACGACGAGGCCTACAGACGTTGGAAATCATACATTCAGGAATAAATTAAACATTGATAAAGATTATGAGAAAACTTATTACAACAGCCATTTGTGTGGCAGCTCTATGTATGGCAGGAACAGTCATCAGTTGCGGATCGGTCAAAAAAATGAAACCGGCAACAAAAGGTTATATCGAGACCGGCAAGTACCGTAACTATCTAAAGGAGCTTGGCTATTCCCAGGCCGATATAGACAATAAAATTGCCGAAATATACTACATCATGTTCGACAGTGACAACCCCTCCTACTTTGATGTTGAAATCGACGGCATACCCATGGGTTATGTATCCGATGTAAAAAACCGTGACGTACGTACCGAAGGTCAGTCATACGGCATGATGGTCTCCATCCAGCTGGACCGCCAGGACCGTTTCGACCGTATCTGGCGCTGGACAAAACATTTTATGCGCCACAATGAAGAGGGTCCTTCTCACGGACTGTATGCATGGTCCTGCCGTACCGACGGCAGTCGTAATGCCAACGGTTCGGCAAGTGACGGTGAGCTCTACTTTGTAACCGATTTGCTGCTGGCGTCACGCCGCTGGGGTAATGACGGCGACATAAACTACCTGGCCGAAGCTCAGGAACTGCTCAACGACCTCTTTTCAAAAGACGGCACAGGCGGTGTGACCAATATCATCAACATGGAGAAGAAGCTCATCAACTTCTGCCCCGATACCCGCTCCAACGAGTGGACCGACCCTTCGTACCACCTGCCCGCATTCTATGAGATATGGGCTGAATCGGCACAGGATGGCCGTGAGGATCTCTACCGCGAACTTGCCGACAGCGCACGCGCATACCTGCACCGCGCCACCGATCCCGTAACCGGTCTCAATCCCGACCAGAGTCAGTTTGACGGCACACCCAACCGCGGTTCCGAATTCCACTATGACTCATGGCGCGTGCCAATGAACATTGCAATGGACTTTACATGGTACCATAAGGATGNNATAAGATACAGCGCACCATCATAGGCCGATACGGACTCAAGGAGTTCCCCGACCAGTTTGCCCTTAACGGCGATGAACCCCGTTTTATCATGGGAGCCGGCGGTTATCGCAAGCTTCGCCACTCCATAGGTTTTGTAGGCGCTCTGGCAACGACCAGCCTCATGACCGACAACGAATACAGCCAGGATTTGGTACACCATATGTTCGAACTGAAACATGAACCTTACGAGGACGGATATTACGATGTCTATTATGACGGATTTATCTATCTGTTTGCCCTGCTCCATCTGAGCGGCAACTACCGTATGTCCTGGTAAATCCGGTTTCCGTATAAAA
>DDLZ01000128.1:11623-12419 GCA_002340405.1 Bacteroidales bacterium UBA2559 | reverse complement strand
TACACTTGTGTATGAAATTATGTTTTCGCATAGATTTTAAAGATTTTAAATTACTAATTAATAACCAATATGAAAAATTCAAAGAATTTTTTCAGCACATTGGCTGTTGCAGTATCTGTAATTGCGGGAGGATTTCTTCAAATAAGCTGCCTTGACGAGCAACATCCCGGAAGCTACTATACCTTCGAAGGTGAAACCGTGGCCAGTTTCCTTGAAAACAGAGAAGACCTTTTCAGTGATTTCATCTACTGCCTCAAAGAGTCCGGTGTATGGGGTGAAATGCGCACCTACGGTGAACATACCTGCTTCGCTCCGACAAACGAAGCCATGAAAACTTTTCTCAGTGAGAAAGGGATTTCCAGCGTAACACAGCTTACAAAGGAAGAGTGTGACACTATTGCCAAAACACATCTCTGTAACGCTACATTTTACTGCAAAGACCTTCAGGACGGAGCATTCCCGTATCCCAACCTGCTTGACCGTTACCTGACCTACTCTACAGACTCTGCCATCAATGAAAACGGAGCTTTTGAGGTGGTTTACAAGGTCAACACCCTGTCGAGCATCATCGAGCGCGACGATACCGTGACCAACGGCGTGGTACATATCGTTGACAGAGTTGTGGTCCCGAGCAACCGCTTCCTGCCCGACCGCATGGAGGAGGATCCTCTGATAACGATATTCAATGCGGCCCTTGCTCTTACCCAGATGAATGACTCTCTCATTGCGTATATGGACCCCACATATGTATCACCGGCCTATGACTCACTGCTCATCTGTTTCAAACAGACCGGCA
>DDLZ01000128.1:877-11469 GCA_002340405.1 Bacteroidales bacterium UBA2559 | reverse complement strand
ACCTGGGATGCCATTGACATTGAGGACTGGTATGAGACTATGATGCCCCATTCGGTAATGCGTATCAGCTACCCCAAATCCGGAGACCGGTTCATAAACCGCAAAGGAGCTACCAAAGCAGCCCGTGGAATAGAGTTTAAAGGCGTGAGGATATGGAGTCCTGCCGAGCGCACCGATTTTGACCAGACTGCGCTTAACGGTCAGTATCACCTGCTCGATGAGATACTGCTCTACACCGACGAAGTCCGTCAGAATAACCTCAACACAAGAATGAGAATCATGTGCAACACCATGTCGCCCGACTTCATCAACAGCGGAGCGCGCGGCCGGTTCCGTGCAACCGAGAGCGACAGATATACCACAGGCTTCAAAAAGGGCTTCTGCAAAAACGTCGAATACTCGGACGAGACCCAGCTCTGGGTACGTTACCGCGATCAATCATTTTCATGTTTCTTGGGCGATGAGATGACCATCCGCGGAATATACGATGTCACTTTCCGGCTGCCGCCTGTCCCCAATGACGGAACATACGAGATCCGCATGTTCGAATGTACACTTGCCGGAAGCGATTTCAGCGACCGCGGTGTGGTACAGATCTACTTCAAGGAGGGTGACGGTGAGTTCCAGCCTTGCGGTATTCCCGTGGATCTGACGCTGGATGGAAATAACCCCAAAGTAGGCTGGATTGCCGACAGTGAACTTAGCGGCGAAGGTGAAATTCTGGCCAATGAAAAAGCCATGCGTAACCGCGGCTACATGAAGGCTATGGACTCCTATACAGGAAGCGGCAGCGGCAATCTGCGCGAAAGATCAGACTGTCTGCGTAAAATCCTGACCAACGACTACATGTATGCCAACAAGGACTATTACATCCGTATCCGTCTTGTACTGGACAACCCCACGGCCGTATGTCCCTTCAACGTTATTGAGATTGTTCCCAAGAGCGTATATTTGGGCGAGATCCCCGAGGACCGTCATTAATTGACCGGAAAAGAGACATTTTAAGCAGCAAGGGACGGCAAAAAACCGTCCTTTGCTGTTTATTGTACCGACATTTTGGCATTTTTTAAGATTTCCGCCCAACCGCTTTCCTTTATTGGGAAATATTGATAACTTTGAAGTTGGAATAAACCGCCTGAATATGTATGCAATAAGAATGAGAAAGCTTTTACCGGCAGCCCTGCTCTGCATGGTTTGCGCCTCTCTGTCGGCGGCAAGCAGAACCGCATCGGTCAGTGTGGACATTAACACCACATATCAGCATGTGTCAGGATTCGGAGGCTTTTCTCCAAGTCCGCAATGGAGCTATTGGCTTGGCGATGCCGATATCGATAAGATGTACGGAAAGGGTGAAAACCAGCTCGGCTACAACATAATGCGCCTATATATAGGTAATTCCGAATGGTCATGGAACAGCGCCGTTGCCAATGCCAAAAGAGCCAAAAAACATGGCGCTTTCGTGTTTGCCTCACCATGGAGCCCACCCGCAGAATGGAAAGACAATAAATCCGACAGCAACGGCGGACATCTGCTGGAAGAACATTACGGGGACTGGGCCAATTTTCTTAACCGGTTCATTGCAAAAATGAAAGATAACGGAGTGACCATCGATGCCGTCTCGATCCAGAACGAGCCCGACTGGGCTACCAGCTACCAAAGCTGCATTTGGACCAGCGCTCAGTTTATCAACTTCCTGAAAAATTACGGAAGCACAATAAACGCCCTTATTATGTGTCCCGACGATGTCCATTTCACACACTCCTACATTGACCCTATTCTCAACGACCCCGACGCCTGCCGCGAAGTTGACATTGTTGCCGGCCATTTCTATGGCTGGAACGGCTCTTCATACCCTCTTGCCGAGCAGAAAGGCAAAGAGGTCTGGATGACCGAATATCTTATCAATGAACGTCAGGAGCAGCAGAACCAGAATATCAACTGGAAGGATGACGGATTCCTCTTTGCCAAGAGTATCAACGATGCCATGCTGGCCAACATGAGTGCATGGGTGCACTATTCCCTCAAACGGTATTACGGATGTATGGGCGACGGCCGGTTCGGCACCGTTGACGGAGAGATAACCAAGCGCGGCTATATCATGTCCCATTTTGCCAAATATGTTGCCGGCACCACACGTATAGAGCATAAAATAAACAGTTCCGACGGATATTACGGTTCGGCATACCGCTCGGTAACGGGCGACAGCATCATCTTCATGATAATCAATCCTACCCGGAATGATTATGACATGACTTTCCGTATCCCTTATGAGTCTAAGAGCGGACTCTCCGTGATCACCGCCGAAGAGTACAATATGAAGAAAAAGAGACTCTACTATCCGGACAGAACGACCTCTCCGGTCGAGAATGTTCCCCCATTCAGTGTCTGCACCTTTCTGTTTGAACGCACCGTTGCAGCCGTCGTTACGCTCTCAGCCGAGGGTGAAGGAATAGTCCAAGGCAGCGGAAGCTTCCCTTACGGTTCAACCGCTACCGTTTCGGCCGAACCGTCGGAAGGCTACAGATTCATCGGCTGGAAAGTTGATACCATGGTAGTAAGCGTCAATCCTTCATATACCTTCACTGTCGAGAAGGATATCTCGCTGACTGCCGTTTTCAGCAACGACGAGGTTTTTGGCGTAGCCATAGCTCCCCATTCGAAAACAACGGTCTCAGGATCCGGCATATTCAGCCCCGGCGCTACCGTAACGGTAAATGCCGTTCCGCAAACGGGATACCGCTTCGTTGCCTGGGTGACCGACAAGGGTGACTCAATCTTTTCAAATCCCTATGTTTTTCAGGTTGAAAAGAGCGTCTCCTTTAGTCCTGTAGTGGAGATCAACCGTTACAATATCACCGTTGTCGATGTGGAACACGGCAATATTGAGGGCGCCGGCATCTATTCCCACGGCGATTCAGCCCTGCTTACGGCCCACGCCGACTGGGGATATTGCCTCAGTCACTGGATTGTCAACGATTCTCTTATAACAGTAACAGCCGGCGATTCCCTGCTGGCAGTTGAGGTAACCGAACCATTGAGAATTGCGGCCCTCTTCACCGAACGCCATTTCGACATTGAGCTGAAAGCCGATTACGGCGGCAGTGCGCGTATAAAAGGAGAGGCTTTCGGCGTGCGGACCAACTATCTGGATACGATAACTGTTGTGGCCGAGGTCACCAGAGAGAGATACATTTTTACCGGATGGTTTGAAGAGAATGAGACGACACCCATCTCATTGGAACCGGAATATACATTCGTCATAACCGGCAGCAGAAAACTTAGAGCCGGTTTTGAGCGACAACTGATAGACATAACGGTCATATGCGGCGAAAACGGCAGCGCATCGGTCAATAACAACAAAGTTATTTATAACAGAACCGTTATTTTGCGTATCGAACCCGATTTGGGTTTCAAACTTGACCGTCTCCTTATGAACGGAGAGGATGTGACTGCCGATGTCAATGACAACTCCTTCAGGATGCAGGTGACCGAACCCATCACCTTCAATGTTACCTTTACAATTGACACGGGAGTTGGTTCCCTGTCGGTACCGGTCGAAAGAAAACTATACAATCTTAATGGCAAGGAGGCCCTTGTACCTGAAAAGGGTATCTTTATAGAAGAGACCATCTATCCCGACGGTACCCGAAAAGTGAGAAAAATTATAATTCAATAACTCTTAAACAAAAAAAAATGAAAGCAAGAATTCTAACTTTAGCTGTAGTAGCCCTGGTTTCATCAACCCTTTGGGCTCAAAATCCCATTATCAGGGACCAATTTACAGCCGATCCGTCAGCCCTTGTGGTTGGCGACCGTGTGTATGTATTTCCTTCGCACGACATCAAGGCTCCGGCCGAGTATGCACGCAAGGACTGGTTCTGCATGGCCGATTACCATGTCTTCTCTTCGGACAATCTGACCGACTGGACAGACCACGGCATGATTGTTGACCAGTGGAGTGTGCCATGGGTCAATGAGGCAGGTTATTCAATGTGGGCTCCCGATTGCAAACAGAATCCCAACAACGGTAAGTACTACTTCTTCTTCCCTGCCGGCGCCAAGACACAACCCGGACAACGTTTCGGCGGCAATCGCGTAGGAGTCTGTATATCGGACTACCCCGAAGGCCCCTATAAGCCTGAGGCCACCCCGCTCGAAGGCGTAGGCGGCATAGACCCCTGCATATTTGTAGATGACGACGGTCAGGGATATCTGGTAATGCCCGGTATAACCATTACCAAACTCAACGATGACTGGCTCTCCATCTCGACCGACCCGGCCGACCGCCACCGTGTGGAAGAGGTTCCCACCAGAGGTCTTGTCGAAGGTCCCTATCTCTTCAAGCGCAATGGAAAATATTACATGACCTTCCCGTGGGCGCGTGAGGTTGAAGAGGTGCTGGCCTACTGTATGGCTGACAACATATTCGGTCCGTACAAATTTATGGGTGTATTCTTCGAGGAGCATGAGAGCAAGTGCTGGACCAACCACCACTCGATCATTGACTTCAAAGGACAGACCTACCTGTTCTATCACAATAACATGTATTCACCCGATTTTGACAAGAACCGTGCAGCCTGCGCCGACAGTCTCTTCTTCGAGCCCGACGGGACCATCCGTATGGTGAAGCCTACTCTGCGCGGCATTGGCGTAACCGATTCAAAAAGCAAGATCCAGCTTGACCGCTACACCGCACTCAGCGGCATCGGCGACTCCATCGCCTATCTCGAGCCGAGCAACTACTTTGCAGGCTGGAAGACGGTATTCTACGAAAAGGGTGCATGGGCAAAATACAACACCGTCAATTTTGCAAAGGCTCCCAAGAAAGTTACGGTTAAAATAGTACCTCCATCGGCAGGCACACTCGAAATTTTGCAGAATGACAACGTAATTGCTACCGTTGACGTTCCTGCTGACCGTCAGGTAATAACAGCATCGGCTAAGGTTTCAGGCGCCAAGAAAGGCATACATCACCTCAAGGTGCGTATGGCTACCGAAGGTCTGATCCAGGTTGACTGGCTAACATTTGAATGATATGAAAACCGGCAGACTATTCATGGTCATAACGCTGGCGGCGTTACTGACCTCGGCCGTCGGATGCACGGCAAAAAACAAGGTTACAGAGTGTATCAATCCTCTTACCTATACCGACGTACCTGACCCTGACCTGATCAGAGTCGGCGATGACTACTATATGATCAGCACTACCATGTACTTCTGTCCCGGAGCGCCCATAATGCACTCCAAGGATCTGGTACACTGGGAGATTGTCAGCTATGTATATGATTACTTAAATGACGATGACGTCTATAACCTGCGTAACGGCAGGAACGCATACGGCCGGGGCCAGTGGGCAGCCTCGCTCCGGTATGTTGACGGCACATATTACGCCCTGTTTATAGCAAATGACCAGGGTAAGACCTATGTTTACAAGACAAAGGACATAAACAGCAGCTTCTGGGAGCGTTCGGTCATTGACCGTCCCTTCCATGACGCTTCAATGCTCTTTGAAGACGGACGGCTCTTTGTGGTATGGGGTAACGGCGATATCCGTATCATCGAACTCGAGCCGGACGGCTCAGCCATCAAGGCCGGAGCCGAGGAGAAGATAATAATAGAGTCTCCGCGTCAGGGTTACAACCTGCGTGCCGAGGGCGCCCATATTTATCATATAGGCGATTACTACTATATTCTTGTCATTGACTGGCCCAGCGGAGGCGTACGTACCGAAACCTGTTGGCGTTCAAAGGATCTGTACGGCCCCTACGAAAGCAAGGTTATTCTAAGCGGTCCCTTTGACGGACGCGGCGACGGTGTAGCCCAAGGCGGAATAGTTCAGACCCAGCATGGCGACTGGTATGCCGTAATGTTCCAGGACCATGGCGCCGTAGGACGTATTCCCACGCTGCAACCTGTAACCTGGGTTGACGGTTGGCCGATTCTCGGCGACGACACCAAGCCGGTAAAACAGTTCACCGTAAACCTGCCTGAGTCGGGAGAGAACCGCACCTGGGCAAGTGATGAATTTAACTATAAAAAAGAGGAACTTGACCTGGTATGGCAGTGGAACCATAAGCCCGATAATTCGGCATGGTCGGTGACCGAACGTAAAGGCTGGCTGCGTCTGAAGACAAGTCATATAGCAACCGGCGTAATGGATGCCCGCAACACGCTTACCCAGCGCACGGTAGGTCCCCGCTGCTACAGCGAAGTCCTGCTCGATGCCGCCGGAATGAAACCGGGCGACAGGGCCGGAATCATAGCCTTCCAGAGCAACTATTGCACAATCGGTGTTGAAGTTGCCGAGGACGGTTCCAAGAGCCTTGTAGCGATGACTCATCGCAATATAGGCCGGCGCCGCCCGCCCCAGCAGGCCCAAGCCGCTCAGGAGCAGCCTAATCCCGACACCGAGTTCCTGCGCATGCCTCTTACACAGGACAAGGTGTGGCTCAAGTTGCGCTACGTATTCACCCCGCAGGCCGATGATACCGTCCGCCCCGACCAGGCCTTTATGAGCTGGTCGCTTGACGGCAAAAATTGGACCGAGGTTGATGCCGTACTGCAAATGAGTTTCACTCTCGACTACTTTACGGGCTATCGCACAGGACTGTACAATTATGCTACCACTGCTACCGGCGGTTACGCCGACTTTGATTATTTCCGTCAAGAAATATATTGATTTAACTTTCGGTATTTCGTAGTATAATATAGGTGAAAACGTGATTGGAATTCCGGCATGAAAAGTAAAGGATCCCTTTCTGTAAGCGATGAATCCATTGCGCGTCTGCTGTGTGATGACAATCACGTAGAAGAGGCCATACGCCTTATTATGAAGAAATACGGAGAACGGCTTTATTGGCATATCCGTAGGATGGTAGTAGTGCATGATGATGCCGAGGATGCTTTGCAGGAGACGATGATCAATGTGTTTAAGTATCGTAACACCTATTCCAATGAGTTTCCGCTCTCATCCTGGCTCTACAAAATAGCTACAAATGAAGGTCTCAAACTCCTTAAGAATCGGGCAGGCTACAACCTTTCAATCGACGATTTGGGAGATTCTTTGAAGAACAGCGTAAGGGCTGAAGCCGGTCCCGATGCCGATGAGATACTGATATTGCTGCAGGAAGCTATTGCTCTGCTGCCTACGAAACAGAAAATGGTATTTAACCTGCGGTACTATGATGATAAAAGTTACGAAGAGATTCACCGGATAGTGGGAGACAGTATCAATACACTCAAGACCAACTATCATTACGCAGTACAGAAGATTAAGAAATATATAGAAGAACATCAACTATGAAAGAGTTTGAACTGGAAAATATGAGCAGGGAAATGCCCTACAAAATGCCTGAGCATTTCTTGGACGATCTAACTGAAAGAGTCGTTGCCGAGATTGGCAGGGAGAAGAGGCGGCATAAGCAGCGCAGGATCTATCTGATGTTTGCGAGTGCAGCCGCCGTTGCCGCTGTGATACTCCTGGCGCTTCTTCCGTTCGGTTTCGGCGGCACCGGTACCGGTGTGCCCGACTATGAAACCATCTCCCAGTGCACCAGCATTGATGAGATATTCCAGTCCATTTCAACCGATGAACTTGGTGTATATTCAATGATGAGTAACTATTACGGAAACTGATTCGGTTATTATGAAAAGAGGTCTGTTAGCATTGTGCATCATGCTGGGTCTCTCCTTCTCGTTGACCATTAAGGCTCAGGAGAGGGACGAAGAGATGATCAATGCCCAGCTGCGTTTCATTATGGAGAATGCCGACCTGAACAGAAAAGAGTATGACAGGTTTGCCAAAATCTACATTGAATACAACGAGCAGCTTGCAAACCTTAACCGTACCCATAAACCGGGTGAATTTGAATATGTAAAGGAGTGGCGTGAAATCAATGACAGTTATCAGAAAAAACTGGAGAAAGCTCTGCCCGACTCAACCCGTTTCAAGATTGGAGTGGCCCAATGGCAGCTTGGGCAGAAGATATGGCAGGAGTGGGTCCAGCAGAATCAGCGCGACATGGACCAGCGTCTTAAAATGTGGCAAAATTGGGCTGAAGCCAACCGCCAGATGATGCGGTCCCACATTTTCGATTATCACCAGCGTAACCGGCAAGAGTGGGAAAATGCTGCAGAGCAGCAGAGAGAGTGGTGGGAAAACTACTGGAAAAACTGGACTCCCGATTCAAACTTTTTCAGGGCTAACCCCGAAATGAGACGCTTCCATCCGGAGAGGTTCATGCCGCAATTCCCAATGAACGGTGGAAACAGGAGGGGATTCATGCCGCAATTCAATCATCCTGCGGACAGCGTAGGACAAAAGTAAAAAGGGCTGCAATGTGACTCCAAAGTTGGACGGTTTGACATTACAAAAGCGGTCTTATATTGCAAAAAAGCTCGGCGTAAAGTGCCGAGCTTTTTTGCATCAATTTTATTTGATAAATTTCTTGACCGTTACGGTCTTTCCGTCCCTTAGAATATATTTTACAATATTCAAACCTTCAAACGGAGTCGGTGATTCCATTCCCTGCGGATTATAATAGAAAGTCTCCACAACATCGGCCACCGTCTCAATATTTTCTATACCGCTTTGACCGAATATGGCGTTGACCGTAACCTGTTTTGTACCGGTAGGAAAGGTCATTGAGAGAGTCTCGTCCATATAGACCTTCTTCTCCGTTCCCGCAGCTCCCGTTGTTGAGACCTCCCATCCTATTACGTCAAATCCGGAGTATTTGGAGGCTCCGTCAAAGATGTATTCCCTGTCGGGAAAGAGTCTGCCGTTGAATCGACCGCCGGTAAGGGTCACCCCGTTAATACTTATAATCTGAAAGCTCAAATCGGTGGTATTGTTGTTTACCACGACCGGCACCGCCTTATCCAATGAATAATACTCGGCCAACTGTCTGTACATATCTTCCCAACGGGAATTTGTCCAGTTTTTCATCCTGTTTATCTCGTTTTCCCATGAGGACTTCCCATTCACCCGTTGAACCCTAGAGTAAAATTCATACTCGGGCTCAACCCGGTCATGGGCCCATGTAATCCATTTTTTCATATATTCCGGAGTTAAGAAATCACCCATATATACAGTAAACATGTCGAGGAAAAGATCCCTGTAACGCTCGATTGACATAAGCCTCCTGAAGAGTCTGGTCCAGTATTCGCCGTTAGCTCTCTCACCGCTGCTGATATTGCTTGGAAGGTTCAGGACCCACTTCAGATACTCCTCATTTGCCGCATGACCCCATATGCCGAAAGCCCTGTCTACATCCTTTATGATCCAGCGCCAGCGTCCTCCCTCGGCAACCGGTCTCCACAACGTATTATTATTGCCGGGAAAATCGGTATTGCTCATGAATATGTTGCATATCATCATGTTCGTATATTCAACAATATCCATAACGGAATCAAACTCTTCGTAGGTATGACCCTCTGCGCTGTAGAAATCGACAAAATCCTGATACTGCTGCCAGTCTCCCTCTTTAAGCTGGGCATTCTCTATCAGAGTAATATCCTCTAGACCGTTGTAATGAGTCCAAACATTATCCTCATTGCTACGCTCCCTTATATTTATCAGACCGTCATATTTGCCGTTTATGTAGTATATTGCCGGTTGATATCCCTGCCAGTCCAAATCGGTATTCATACCGACTATTGCCTGAGCCACACCATCCCGGATAAAGGAATTGCCAAAATCGTTTCCCGAATTCCTCAACATAATTGAAGGGGCACGGTACGCCTCGGGGCGCGTGGTCGGCCAAAAAGCCTGATCGAAATAGTCATCGCTGCCGAACCTCCTGTGGGCATAAGCAATGAGGGTTTTCTGGCTGTTGTCACGGGTCCATCCTCCGGCTACGCGGACCTCACAGATCTGATTGATCCTGGGATTCAGACCTACTGTGCCGAAGTATGTAAAATTGGCCGGTCTGCGCCAATTGTATTTTGTCTCTTTAGTGTTGAGAGCTATAATGCCATATTCGGGGCTGAACATATCAAGACTGTCATACACAAGCGATACGGTTGGCAGTGTAAGTTTCCTGGGATGGAAGAGATAGACGGCTGTCAGGGCATCGGGCGTAAGGTAGCCGTCGCAGAATATGGCAGCCTTAAATATGGTATTTTTATCAACATAGACCCCTGCCGATGTCATTATCTCACTTGTATCACAAGGTTCGGTGCCATCTGTTGTATATCGCACTACGGCATTGTTAGGAACATTCTCACCGTTAGACATTTTAAGTCTGTTCATTCTCATGTTTTTAACGAAAACAGCCTGATGATCGGGGTCGCCAAGGTATCCGGCAGGACTTAAATAGGGGTCAGGCAGGACGGCAAGGGGGTGTCCGCCTTCATTTGGTCTGCCCTTGGTAGGTTGGAATTCATAACCCCATACAGCATCGCCGTCACTGAGACGTCCGTACCCCACATTGGGTTTGAACATCACGGGCAGATGCACCGAGTCAACCAGCACGGCATCGGGAGTGTAGAGATAGACACCGCTCTCGGCATCGGTTGTGAGCCGGAAATCGGTATGTACCTCTCTCTCTACAGAGGTCACTCTGCCAAACCGGTCTTTCTTCTCCGAAACC
>DDLZ01000128.1:0-657 GCA_002340405.1 Bacteroidales bacterium UBA2559 | reverse complement strand
GGCCACCCCGCTTTTTTCATCAGACTGTCACTATCATCTGACAATGACCTTTTCGACATTACGTCTGCCGTCGGCACCGGTACTGACGCGAATCAGTATTCCGTTGTTCGATGCATCGGTCTCAACACCATCGACAGTGAAGTATCTGTACGATACAGGTGCTGTTGTCCGGATCGAAGGAACGAAGGTAGCCTGTTCGATGGCAGCCTGCTTCTGAGCCGCAGCCAGAGCAGCGTAATCGGCTGTCTCGGATTTGCCGTCCAGATAGAGCTCCCAGTTGTCTATGCGTCCCCATGAGCTTCCACCTGATATCACAAGTTTGACAGTGATTGCATCGGAAACCTCCAGGCTGTCAACAAATGCATTTGCTGCAGCAGGATAGTCTTCATTGCCTTTTGCTACCGAAACAGTATCGGGAGTATTGTCGTCGGCCTGTCCAATCATTATTGAATTCTCAAGATTGTTATTAAAGCCGACACCTATTGAATAGAGGCCCTCGGGAAGACCTGTAACAGTCTGACCCAATTCAAAGCTTGAGTTCCAGTCAAATGCAATATAACCGTCCACGATTTCAGCTTTGTCATTCCAATCCTGAGTCTCGTTGCATACATGCACGTTACCACTTTTACCGTTCAATGTCCAACCCGGATAAACGGT
>DDLZ01000145.1:5651-7803 GCA_002340405.1 Bacteroidales bacterium UBA2559 | reverse complement strand
GGTATTCGTTAAACAAACCATGACGAGACTCTGAAGCTGTTGTCCGGAGTGGCAACTTGCGTTACGGCGGGTTCGAGATAATTTTTAAAAGTTGCGGTTAAAAACAGGTGCAAATTGTCATCTTTCATCGGATAAAACTCCACTCCGGCCTGGTAATTCCATGAGGTCAGACAAATGCCTTTGTCCAGCGAACCGCTTGATTCATAAGTTGAAAAATTATTGTAAAAACATTTCAAAAGAATATTCCATTGAGGCAGAAACCTGTAATTTGCTTCTCCTAACAGAGAAAAATAGTTTACGTTTTCCACAACATTTTGCGGCCTGGCTGTCAAACTTCTGATCCCGCCCAAGAAATCAATTTCGGAGTGTTGATAGAAGGCGTCAATGTAAATGGTGAAAGGACCCGACTGCCACATTTGTCCGCCACTCACCATCATCAGTGTTTTGCCCTTTGCGGGCGAGGTAATATTCGCCGCATACCGAAGTTGAAGGCTGTTATCCAGATAGCTGCTGTTCCAGCCAAGCGAATAGTACAGAGGTAATACAGGCGGTTCAAGTTGCAAGGC
This sequence comes from Bacteroidales bacterium UBA2559, assembly GCA_002340405.1. Taxonomy (GTDB): domain Bacteria; phylum Bacteroidota; class Bacteroidia; order Bacteroidales; family Bacteroidaceae; genus Colenecus. Next base: position 7,237 of record DDLZ01000145.1, on the reverse strand, counting down.
TGTTTGTGGAATACCGACGGCTTCCCGCCATGTTCCCATACGGTTGTTAACAATTTGGAAAGAAAATTCCTGATTTTGCGTTGGGGTAAATGCTATCTGTATCCCGGTTAAATAGCATGTAACAAGATTTGATATTCCGCTGTAGTCATACACATCTACGGGATATTTGTTGTACTCAAAGCCGCCTATCGAGAGGGCCTGCTTGCCGGCAGTCATTGAGAAGAGACCGTTAAACGAATATTTCAGATAAGCATAATCAATTGAGGAGGGCAGATTTTCCTTGATGAACACGGGTGAAACTTTGTTCAACCGCTGTAAGTACCTGTAAGAAAGCTTTGACGTAACATCTCCGCCAAGATCAACTATAATGTGGTCGAATTTAAATTCGCCGCGTTCAAATTCCAACGGTGTTCCGTTAAATTGAGCGTGAAAGGCGGGGCGTAAATGGAGTGAGAGATTAACCGATTTAGGAGTCTCATCGGTCGGTTGTGCGAACAGAGATGAGCTGCTTAAACAACCCCAAGAGCAGATTAAGGCAAGCACGATAGAAAAATGATACTTCTGTTTCATGTTGTTTTTGATTTTTACTTATGTTATGTAGAGTTAGACAATTTCACTGCAAATATTGAGCAATATCAATACTTCGTGGAAAAATCAACTACAAATCAAGCGATTTTTTGTGATATAATTTGCAAAATTAAAACGAAATTAAGATATTGCACTGTCATTTTAACAAGAAGGCTTTATGTCTGAGCAAAAGAAAAATATAAACAGAAATATAGGCAATCTGTTATTGGTGCTTGTTGTTTTGTTTGTTGCCGGATGGATAGTAAACTATTATGCCGGTGTCGTTGGCGGCTCACGCGGAAAAAGCGGACTTTTCGCACAGCAGACATCGGAAATTGTGCATCCCGACATTTCATATGTCCTTGCGAGTGAACCGTTCCCGGCGCGTTGCAAGTGAATGACAATACTTGCGGACAGTGTCACAAGGACCATGTCTATAACGTTCGCCTCTCCATGATGAACAGCGATGCGGGCAAGATGAAGGCAATTTCCTGGAGTTTCGGCATCGGCACTGAAAATTACGATCACGTTTATGCTAACAGCACGCTTGTTGATACCGACGGAGAGACTCCCCGATTCGGCACCGGGCAATATATCGATTATATGAAGGAGATGGCGGCCACTTTCCCCGGGCAATTTCCTTCCGAGCTGAAAGAGATCCCTGCCGTTTCTGCCAAAGATATAGAGACAAATCCGGAGCTTGCCGCCTTTACCTATTTGCGTAACTGCAATGCTTGCCATCTGAGCAACAAGGGAAATCAGGGCAGAGGACATTACAGGGGAATGGGCTGTGCCGCTTGCCACAGCGTTTACAGCAATGAGGGTTTTTACGAGGGCGGTAATCCCGAAATACCGACAGATGAACCCGGACATCTGATGGTACACGCCATGCAGGGAACGAGAAAGTCAAGTATTCGCTTCAACGATCATGAATTGAGCGGTGTGCAGATCTCCACTTGTGCAGCCTGTCACGCGGCAGGACGCAGGATCGGACATGCCTATCAGGGACTGATGGCCTT
>DDLZ01000145.1:0-5397 GCA_002340405.1 Bacteroidales bacterium UBA2559 | reverse complement strand
CTTGCCCGCGGTGTGGCCGATGAACCGCTCGAGGTTACCAAAGAGTTTGGCATTACCTATCCCAAGGAGGACGGCTACCTGCTTTCGGCACGGGGAAATCCTCTGGGCAATGTGGTAAGGCGGGGCAACCGTGTCATTGTCCACTCTGACGGCAGTAACAACGAATTTGAACTGATCACCTTAAAAGAGATAGCGAAGACTAAGAGCTGGCAAAATCCGATAGATGCCAAGGTGGCAATGGTTTCCACCGGGCACATAGAGAAAATGGAGTGTTATGCCTGTCATTCTACATGGGTGCCGCAATACTACGGATATAAATATGTGATTGACTATTCCAAATCCTCTGTCGATTGGCTTCGCTCCCCGCAACTCTACGGGGCCGATGGCACGACTGCCGATTATCACCGAAAATTTGCAATGCAACCCGGTGCACCGACTTACGGTGACTACAGCCATATCCGTTGGGAAAATGCACCCCTGGGCATCAATGGCGAGGGAAGGGTTTCGCCCCTGGTCGGCGTGATCCAGACGGTCAGCACCGTAATTGACAAAGATGGAGAAACGGTTGTATGGAACCGTGTGGCTCAGACGGAGGCAGGTTATAATGCCATCGAGCTGGCGCCGCTCAACCCGCATATCACATCACTGAAATCCAGAGAGTGTGTGGACTGTCACGGTAACCCTGTTGCAGCGGGATACGGTATTGACGGAGGAATTTACGATGCAACGCCGGGTGAACCCCGTTATGCCGATGTGGTTGACGCCGAAGGGAATAACGTAAGCCGATATACCCGGGCGCAAATCGCCGCTATAAGAGAACTGCACGGCGATTTTATAAGGCTGCTCACCCTCGATGGAGATCAGGTGCAGACCATCGATACGCACTGGCCCACTTCCATGCCGCTTACCCCTGGAGCAACGCGATTTGTTGACCCGCAAAAACAGTTGTGTTGCCTGTCACCGCGATATTCCAAAAGGCACCATTCCCAACCGCATGCTGACCAAGATTGCACAAATAACCAAACTCTCTTTTGCTACTCCCGAGAAGCATAGCAAAATCGTACACAGCAATAACCTGATGATTGCATGGATCAAGGCACTCGGTGTTGTAGGGCTTATCGTGTTGGCGGGATTGATTGTATGGGGAATCGTCGAGCGTAAAAAGGTAATTCGCTTTTGGAAAAGATTTGTAACATTCCTGAAAACTCCCCAGTCCGAAAAAGAGTAGTTTTCGATAAGATTAGGAAATAACCGAACTATACTGACAACTGTTGCCCTTTCGGGTAGCAGTTGTTTTTATTTTTCCTAAGTATATGACAGCCGGACTTTGTCCGATGAGCAGCCAATCACAACCCCAAGCGTTAAATAACGTTAATTTTATTGCGGATAAAAAAAACTGCTATATATTTGCTGCGTATTAGTGAACTAAAACACCAACAAACAAGTAAACATTATATTAATATGATCAAAATCAGGGATTTAAGATTCAGTTACGGCAACAATGTCGTACTTAAGGACATTTCGATGGAGCTTAAAGAGGGCCGGATATACGGTCTTCTTGGAGAGAACGGAGTGGGCAAGACCACTCTGCTTACCCTGCTTGCAGGCCTGAAGGAGCCCGGCAGCGGCTCAATTGAGATAGATGGTCAGAATCCGTTTGACCGCACGCCTTCATTTCTTTCGCAAATCTATTATCTGCCCGATGAGGTTCCTGCAAGCCGCATGAGAGCTATCGACTTTGCAACGGACAGAGGACAGTTTTGGGTCAATTTTGACCCGGACAAGTTCAGTGAAATTGCAGGAGTGTTGGAAACCGATACATCCATGCGCATGGATCAGATGTCATACGGCCAGCTCAGAAAGACCTACATCAGCTTTGCGCTTGCTTGCAACACCCGATACCTCTTTATGGACGAGCCGACCAACGGATTGGATATACCCTCCAAATCTCAATTCCGTAAGGCGATGTCCAAATATACATCCGNNCAACGCTGCTCATCTCCACCCATCAGGCGCGGGACTTGGAAGCGATAATTGACCCAATAATAATTTTGGACTGCCAAGATGTGCTGCTGAACGCTTCGCTCAGTGAAATCATGAAAAAGATCTATTTTGATTATTCAACTACAATCTCTCCCGAAGCTCTCTATTCCGAACTTATACCTGGAGGCTGCATTCAGGTGCTGGTCAACAGGAGCGGCGAGGAGAGCAAAGTCAATATAGAGGCCCTTTTCAATGCAGTTCACAAACACAAAGAGCTTATAAAAAAGATGTTTAACAACGAAATGGCATAATTATGAGAAGTAATGTTTTTAATATGAATAGATTCCGGCGTTATTTTAGCTCCGATTTTCGTTCCGCCGTCTCAAACTACGGAATAACATTTCTGGTCTTCAGTACACTTGCTGTCACTGCATATCTGTTACACGGCCTTTTTTTCCTGACCGCCACGGGTGAATGGCATGGAATGAGTTCATGGTTTCGTATTGTGCTTTTTGTAATATTCGGATTAACGGTATTGATAGGTTCACCTGCCAAACTCTACGGTCATCTGACCGACCGCAAAGAGGGTTCGGCATTCCTTTTGGTTCCGGCATCACGGTTTGAGAAGTTTGTCTCAATGGTGCTGATATCCTGTATTATCACACCGTTTCTGTTCGGAGTCGTCTATATGACGCTGGACTCCTTTGTCTGTTTTATTGACCCTGCCTGCGGCGACTCCCTGTTTAAAAGTTTTTTCAAAAACTCGCCGTCATTCATCGATACAACCCCCGATATACTTATATATAAGGAGAGTATCCGCTCAATTCTGACCCCCTGGCTCTACTTTGATGACATCATCCAGATTTCGCTCCTGTTCCTTCTGGGTGCTCTTATATTCAAAAAGTCCAAGACAGGTAAAACTTTAGGCTCCCTTATTTTAATATCCATCTCTTTGAATCTTCTGCTTACTCCTATCATGTCACTCACCATGTTTGACAAGTTTAAGATGATGGCAGAGATGAGCGATGCCGATATCACCCTTGGGACCATGGAGCAGATGTTTCCCTTTTTCTCATGGGTCCTGAGAAATCTGGCTATTCTGGACACAATATCCGATACTCTCATGAACGGCCTGCTCATGTTCTTTTTATGGCTTCGGCTTAAGAAAATTAAACACTAACCGCTACAGATATGTATTATGGAATTTAATCAGAACAAACCGATATATTTACAGATAGCCGACGGAATCCTGGAAAAGATTCTAAGCAGCGAGTTAAAAGAGGGTGACAGGATACTCTCCGTGCGCGAACTGGGTGCTGAGTTGGGAGTCAACCCCAACACGGTAATGCGCAGTTATGAGAAGCTTACTCTTGACGGCATAATCTACAACCAGCGCGGAATAGGATATTTTGTGGCCGATGGTGCACGCAGCGCAGCCCTGAAAAATTCGAGGGCCGATTTTCTGGAAAATGAACTTCCGCAAATCCTTCGCCGGATGGAGCTTTTGGGACTGGATCCAAAGGATTATTTCAAATGATCCGGCTGTAAACAATAATTGTCGTTTCAGGCTGAAGCTCAGCCTTTTCATCGGCTCCCGGGATATTCATCCGGAATAATCCCGGCTGTAAGCGATAATTGCTTCAGGTAAATGAAAGGTGCAATAGTATAGTGACAAAGATAATTAACATTTAAACAGGCAATATGAAGCATTTTGGAAAAGTCGTGATGGCCGCGTTTTGTGTAAGTGTAAAATAAAACTGTTTAACTTTAAAAACTCAATAAAATGGAAAGAAGGAAAACAAAATGGAAAAATGAGAGGCCCTTAATGGCAACATTATTTGCCTTATTAGTAATTATGGCCGGTTCAGAATCAATCGCACAAGAAAAAGTCTCAGATGAACTTAAAGAATTTAAAATTACAATTGAAAGAACTGACAGAGGATTTAAATTGCAGAGTGATAAGGGAAGTGCTTGGGCTGAATTGAGTTTTAATCTTGCCAAAAACAAATCACAAGCAATTGACGAATATGGAATGACACAATTGGAGGAGGTGTCAACTAATAAAGATCCTAAACTTGCAGATTACTTATTCATTATTACAAAAACAAAGGATGGAATTACCTTAACGGGTATCGAAGGAACGGCCTGGAAAGAATTAAGTTTCTCACTGAGAAAGAACAGCAGGCAGGCGATTGACCAATTTGGAATGACGGAGTGATTGAAAACATCTGCACACAACAATCATTCAGCTCCATTTCGGCTGAAATTAAACAGGTTGTAATCCCCACTTTGGCAACGCTCGAACGTTATGCCGCATACAAAGTGAGGTCGTGATAAAAAGTACAATTTGTGGAAACGTAAAAATTCTACAGATAATGAAAGCATTAAACAAGACATCTTTATTCCTACTCTTGGTTTTTATAATCAGTTTTTCTACTGCCGGCATTTACAAACTATTGGGCGGAACGGGCACCGGAACCATTGGTTTTACCATTTTTGGTGCGGCATATATGTTTTTACCAGCCATCTGCGTGCTAATAGTTGAAAAACTTGTACATAAAGAAAAAATCAAAACCCGATTGCTTTTATCTTTCAAACTTAACCGATGGTTTATAGTGGCTTGGCTGTTTATGCCATTGGTATCTTTTGCAACATTAGGGATTAGTCTTTTGTTCCCCGAAATTAATTATAATCATGAAATGACCGGATTGCTAGAACGTCTGGCAACAATTCTGTCACCTGAAGAAATTGAAAAAGCAAAGCTGTCATTACAAGCCTTGCCAATCAGTTATCTTTGGATAGTATTGTTTCAGGGTCTATTTGCCGGCATTACCATCAACGCACTGTTTGCCTTTGGCGAAGAGCTTGGCTGGCGCGGTTTTTTATTGAGACAATTCCGGCAGATGTCTTTTATAAAAGCTTCGCTGACTATTGGTTTTATATGGGGGATATGGCATGCACCTATGATTCTGATGGGGCATAATTATCCTCAACATCCGGAAATTGGTGTTTTAATGATGATAGTATTTTGCATTTTAATAACGCCATTCCATCTGTACATCACCATAAAAGCAAAATCGGTGATTGCTGCGGCAATTTTGCATGGAACATTGAATGCCACAGCGGCAATTTCAATTATTGGAATTTCGGGTGGAAATGATTTGAATTCGGGAGTTACAGGTTTACCCGGGTTCATTGTCATGTGTGTTTTTATTATCATATTATTTTTCTACGATAGATTTATTGGCAAAGACAAAATATTAACGAGTCAGATAAGTAATTTTATTTAGAACCTTTGGCGATGATTAAATGAATAAAATGTACGAGTACCCAAAAAATGCACAATCCGGTTTTAATCTATTATCGTATAAAGTAGTTTGCATCGCATTGGAAATTTGACTCATCTTTCTAAAA
>DDLZ01000131.1 GCA_002340405.1 Bacteroidales bacterium UBA2559 | reverse complement strand
GGATTTGCCGTTTTCAAACCTGTATGAGTTGACATTCTGTCCCAGCAGCGTAATCTCCTTGTAGCCCCTTGCCTGCAGGTCAAGCGTTTCGCTTATTATGCTCTGCGGGTCCCTGCTGCGTTCGCGTCCGCGGGTGTAGGGCACCACGCAGTAGTGGCAGAAATTATTGCAGCCGCGCATTATTGATACAAATCCGCTTATCCGATTGCCGCATATACGTTCCGGAATAATTTCGCGATAGGTCTCGGTAGTGGAAAGTTCTACATTCATAGCCTTTTGGCCTGACTCTACTTGAGCCATCAGGCCAGGCAGTGAAAGATAGGCGTCGGGGCCGCATACCACATCTACGTTATGTTTCTCAACCAACTCGTCTTTGACTCGTGCAGCCATACAACCCATAATCCCGATCAAGAGACCCTTTTTTTTCCTTTTCATACTGTTGAGAACCTTCAGCCGTGCCCATATCTTCTGTTCTGCATTTTCGCGTATGGAGCAGGTGTTCAGGAATATTGCATCGGCTTCATCGATATTCCCGACAGGTATGTAGCCGGCCATCTTCATTATCGAGGCAATCACTTCGCTGTCAGCTACATTCATCTGGCATCCGTAGGTCTCTATGAACAGTCTCTTTTCCATTTTCAATACTCTTCCCGGGTTGTGGTTGCAAAGTTATCAATTTTGGTTGAATCGGACCCTTCAAAGATTGTCGGTAAGTCTTGTTTATCATAAAGGTATTGGTTAATTTTGCATCAGAAAAAAAGTTTAAACATAAATTTAATGGCATTAAAGAGAATAACGGCTGCCGAGGCAGCCCGTTTTGTTAAGAATGGCGACAATGTGGGACTTAGCGGATTCACACCTGCCGGAACTCCCAAGGCTGTCACTCATGAGATTGGAATTATGGCCCGAGAACTGCATGAAAAGGGTCAGGAGTTTCAGATAAATCTATTTACCGGCGCATCGACCGGAGATTCGTGTGACGGCATACTGTCACGTGAGCAAGCTATCCGTTTCCGTGCTCCCTACACCACCAACGAGGATTTCCGTGCAGCCGTGAACAGGGGTGATATCGCCTATAATGATGTTAACCTGAGCTGCATGGCACAGGAGCTTCGTTACGGTTTCTACGGCAAGCTAAACATCGGTATTCTGGAGGCTTTTGATATTACCGATGACGGTAAAATCTGGGTCACGGCAGGCGTGGGTATTGCACCTACCGTAGCCCGTCTGGCCGACAAACTCATAGTCGAGCTAAATGCTGCACACGCCCGTTGTGCAAAGGGTCTGCATGACATTTACGAACTTACCGATCCTCCTTATCGCCGCGAAGTACCCATATATAAGCCCGATGACCGCATAGGTAAGGACTACATACAGGTTGATCCCTCCAAAATTTTGGGCGTTGTCGAGGTGAATATCCGCGATGAGGCCCGCGATTTGACCGCTCCCAACGAGATAACCCTTCAGATAGCTCATAATGTGGCACAGTTCCTCATCTCCGACCTGAAGCGCGGTGTCATCCCCTCTACTTTCCTGCCTCTGCAGAGCGGTGTGGGTAATGTTGCAAACGCCGTTTTAGGCGCTCTGGGTGAAGAGCCCTCTGTTCCTCCTTTCCAGATGTACACCGAGGTCATCCAGGATTCCGTGATTGACCTTTTACGTAAGGGACACTGTACTTTCGGCTCAGCCTCGTCATTGAGCGTTACTCTAGATACTCTTGATGGCATCTATGATGATATGGAGTTCTTTAAGGGCAAGCTTGTACTCCGTCCCACCGAGATCTCCAATAATCCCGAGGTTGTCCGTCGTCTTGGTTTGATTGCTATGAACACTGCTTTGGAGGCCGATATCTACGGCAATGTGAACTCTACCCATGTGGGCGGAACCAGGATGATGAACGGTGTGGGCGGTTCAGCCGACTTTACCCGTAACTCCTTTATCTCGATATTCAGCTGCCCCTCGGAGGTCAAGGGAGGCAAGATAAGCGCCATTGTTCCCATGTGTACACATGTTGACCACAATGAGCATAGCGTCAATGTAATCATTACCGAGCAGGGCATAGCCGACCTTCGCGGCAAGTCTCCTGCCGATCGCGCCAAGACCATAATTGAGAACTGCGTGCATCCCGATTACAAGCAGCTCATGTGGGACTACCTTAAGGTGGCGAGGAAAGGTCATACCAGCCATGCTCTGGATAAGGCTTTCGCTCTCCACAAGGCTTTGGCCGAAAAGGGCGATATGCGTCTGGCAGAGTTCTGATATGTGAAAACCGAAGTTTAACAGTAATTGAAGAAAGACCGTCTTTTTGAATTGGCGGAGAATTACATCTCCCGTACAGATATCTCCTTGTTCCTTACCGGCCGTGCCGGTACGGGGAAAACTACTTTTCTTAGGTATATAGTTGAGAATACACCCAAACGTTGTGTGGTACTTGCGCCTACCGGTGTGGCTGCCATCAATGCCGGCGGTGTGACCATCCATTCTTTTTTTCAGTTGCCGCTCTGCCCCTATCTGCCCGATGTCAAGGAGCTTGTCAATGAGTATCAGATGCCCGAAGAACGTCGTCGGCTGCGCAAGGAGAAGATAAAGATCATCCGGACGCTCGACCTGCTCATAATCGATGAGATATCTATGGTCAGGGCCGACCTGCTGGATGCGGTTGATGCGACGCTGCGCCAGTATCGTCGCAACGACAGACCTTTCGGCGGGGTGCAG
>DDLZ01000147.1:15894-16256 GCA_002340405.1 Bacteroidales bacterium UBA2559 | reverse complement strand
ATATGCGCAGATAGTTGTCCGCATGTCCTAGTACTCATTCAGATACGACACAATTTTTTGTGATACTGCAAAACGAGTATTGATGTTAAAATTATTATTCTTCCAGAGCTTGTGAAATGTTGATGATAAAGTCTCCCATCCTTTCAATTTCTACAATAACGTCAAGGTAGAGATTGCTGGCAACATAATCAGTTATTCCGTTTTCTTCCAAGCGTGCAAACTCTTCATCACGCAGGCGATTACGCAGAATATTAATAGCCATTTCATTTTCAATTGCTGCTTCTCCGTCAAAGTTATCCATATTTGGGCGTGTGGCTGAACGGAGGTTGGAAATCATGGTGTCATATGCATCTTGTAATGCA
>DDLZ01000147.1:0-15596 GCA_002340405.1 Bacteroidales bacterium UBA2559 | reverse complement strand
TTGGGCAAAATGTATAGTCTCAAGGAGAGCTTGCGATGCACCTAGTTCGGGTGTTGCAACGGGTCCGCCGCTAATATAGCGTAAGCGTGTCTTATCCCGCTTAGTTGTTCTGTCAGGAATTATTTTAGTAACCATACGCTCTATCATGGGTATAAACCAAACCAATACCATGGTATTTGTGGCATTGAAGAGCGAATGAAACATCGACAGTCCTATAAGGGGATTGAATTCTCCTAAAAGTTCTGTGAGTGTACGGTTAAGGAGAAGGAACGGATTGAATAGAATGAGTACCCAGATTACACCAAAAACATTGAAAAGGGTATGAGCAATCGCTGCGCGCTTTCCATTAACATCTCCAACAGCAGCGGCTATGTTAGCGGTTATAGTTGTTCCTATATTCTCACCTAACACCATTGCTGCACCCATCTCAAAGGAGATCCATCCCTGATTTACCATTACCAGTGTTAAAGCCATTGTAGCGCTGGATGATTGCAGTATCAATGTAAGCACTGTGCCAAAAAGAACAAAAAGCAGTGTGCTGCCGATTCCGTAGCTGCCCCATTTTTGTATGAATGATAGAGTCTCGGGGCTGCTGCTAAGATCAGGCATACTCGATTTTATAAGAGCCAATCCGAGGAACAGAATTGAAAAACCTATAATGAATTCTCCTGTGTGACGACGTCTTTCATTTTTTAATTGTGAAAGTATAAAACCTACAAGGAAAAGTGGTATGGCTAGACTTGATATATCAAATTTGAATCCGAGCAACGAAATGATCCATGCCGTAACGGTGGTTCCTATATTGGCGCCCATTATTACACCTATTGCTTGTGACAGTGTAAGCAGTCCGGCACTTACAAGGCTGACGACAAGAACTGTCGTTGCACTTGAGGACTGAATTATTGAAGTAATTCCAAAGCCCGTTAAAATCCCTTTAAATGGGTTAGAGGTTACTTTACTAAGAATAGAACGAAGTCGGTTTCCTGCCGCTTTTTGAACTCCGGAACTCATTAGTATCATTCCGTAAAGGAACATTGCCAATGCTCCTAGAAGTGTAAGAATTTGTAAAAACATCATCTAAAAAAATAGTCGTGCAAATATCAACTTTATTTTTGTTACAAAAATATTACATTACAAAAATAAATATGATTTAACATAACTTTACACAATCCTCGAAATATCAGCTTCGAGCGTCAAACAAAAATTAAACCTCGAAGTGGTTATAAAATGAATAAAAGATAGAAATGATAGAAAACGATTCTGTAACTTGGGATACAGTGATTTTTAGCTATACTTGTTTTTAGTGAAGCGATATATTTTATAAATTTGGGGCAATAAAAAAATGCATTAAAACATTGTATAATCTATGAGTGAATATAATTGGAAATTTTCTACTATCGGTGGAAAGACCCGTGTAAACATTGTAAGCGGAGAGGATATCAGACATCTTGGTGAACTTGATCAGAAATTATGGACTGTTTTGAGCTGTCCTGTTACCGGTTTGGAGTTTAATGAAAAGACTCTGAAAATGCTGGATGCGAACGGTGACGGCCGAATCCATGTCAATGAGGTTGTCTCTGCCGCCAATTGGCTTACCTCTATTATTGATGATCCGGACCTTCTTCTGAAGAAAGAGGATTTTATCCGCTTCTCTTCATTTAATACCGAAAATCCCGATGGTAAAAGACTTCTGGCATCGGCCAAACAGATCCTTTCAAATCTTGGTTTGAAAAAAGACAGTATTTCTATAGCTGATACAGATGACAGTGTTGCCATATTTGCAAAGACCGCATTCAATGGTGACGGAATAATTACCGAACAGTCAACTCCCGATGAGGAACTCAAGGATACAATTAATAAATGTATCTCTTCAATGGGTCNNGGCTTATGCTGCTTGGATGAAAAAGGCTGATGATGATAAGAAGACGGTTTTTCCGTACGGTGAAAAGACTGCCGAAGCATTTGAAACGGTAAATGCCATTAAAGCTAAAGTATCGGACTACTTTATGCGATGTAAGCTTGCTGCATTCAGCAAGGAGAGTGCTGCCGCTCTTGATGTATCGGCGAGTCGTATAGAGACAATCAGCGACAAGGATTTGTCGGAATGCGATGAGATAATATCACAATATCCGCTCGCCGGTATAACTGCCGACGGCACACTTCCTATTGATGAGAGGGTTAATCCCGTATGGCAGAGTACTATTTCGAAACTTAAGGCTTTGGTGTTTGACAAGGACTTCAAGGGAGCAAAAGAGATAACCGAGGAGCAATGGAAATCTGTTATAGCCAAATTCGGAGCTTATGAGGCATGGCTTAATGAAAAAGCCGGAAATCGGGTTGAAGCTTTGGGAATTGACGAGGTAAAGGCTATTCTCAAGTCGGACCGCAAGCCTGATCTGTTAAAACTCATAGATGAAGATAAGGCTCTTGAACAGGAGGCCGCATCAATCGATGAGGTAAACAAGCTGCTCCATCTGTATCGTGATTTCTATACATTCCTATGCAATTTTGTCTCGTTCAAGGATTTTTATAATCCTGAAGAGAAAGCGATATTTCAGGCCGGTAAACTGTATATAGACGAACGTTGTTGTAAACTTTGCATTAAGGTAAACGATATGAAACCGCATAATGCCAGTGCCGGACTGAGTGGAATGTTCATTGTCTATTGCAATTGTATAAATAAGATAAGTTCCGATACAATGATCATTGCCGCTGTAATTACCAATGGCGATATTTCCGATTTGCGTGAAGGAAAGAACGGTCTGTTCTATGACAGACATGGCGGGGTATGGGATGCTACGGTTTTCAAAATCATTGATAATCCGATAAGCATAAGTCAGNNATTGATAACCCTATAAGCATAAGTCAGGCTTTCTGGTCACCGTATCGTAAATTAGGCAGATTTATTGAGAACACTGTTCAGAAGAATGCAGCCGAGAAGGATGAAAAAGCGGTTGGTGAGCTGACAGCCAAGGTAACCGGTTCGCCTGAAGAGAAGAAGCAGATGTTTGATATAGGCAAATTTGCCGGTATATTTGCTGCCTTAAGTTTAGCGGTAGGAGCCTTGACAATGGCACTTGCCAAGATAATTGAAAAGGTTGCTGTGTTCCATTTCTGGCAGTGGCTGGTGCTAATTGCTGTGATTATGCTTGCCATATCGGGTCCGGCCATGATCCTTGCCTGGCTCAAATTGCGCAAACGTAATCTTGCACCGTTGCTCAATGCCAATGGTTGGGCAATAAATGCTGCCGTTAAGGTAAACATTACCTTCGGTTCAACACTTACCGAGGTGAGCAGTGCGCCGCTTGTGGCTGATCCGGACCCATTTGCCGACAAGGCTCCATTGTGGAAGAAAATTTTAAAATGGCTTATTTTACTATGTGCCGTTTTTGCTGTTTTCTACTATACAAACTTGCTTTATCTGATTACTAAAAGTGAAAAACTGCATTATATAAAAGATAAGTCGGCAGTTGAAGTACCGGTTAAAATACCGGTTGAAGCTCCTGCCGAAAATGCCGAATCAATGCTGGTTATTGCTCCAACAGACTTCGGGGCATAATACTCCGGTAAATTCCGGAAAAGATTATGAACGGCTAGTGTTGTTGCCGGTAAGTGTTGTTCTTTCAACAGGTTTAAAGGTGTGTTTTCTTACCGGATTGTAAGTAGAGTTGCCGGTGTCGTTCTTGCTCCAACTAGGTTAAAGTCTTACTCGGTTTACATGCAACAAGAAAAAGAGAGATTCTAAAAATAGAACCTCTCTTTTTCTTGTTGCGGAGGAAGGATTCGAACCTCCGACCTTTAGGTTATGAGCCTAACGAGCTACCTCTGCTCCACTCCGCGATTTCTTGTTTAGCGGTGCAAAGATAGTTTATTTTGCAATACAATCAAAGCTTTTCATTATAAATCTCCTCATATTATATATTATTTGTATTTTTGCAACTTGAATTGCCTGTGTAATGAATAATCTAAAAACAAGAGATCAGCTGATAGTTGCAGCCAAACAACTCTTTATAAAGAAAGGGTATGATGATACTACAATGACAGATATTGCCATAGAATCAGGTTTGAGTCGTAGAACTCTATACACCTATTTCGAAAGTAAGGTTGAAATATATCAGGCGGTTATTAACTCCGAAACAGACTATGTTATAGAAAAGCTTACAGCGATAGCTTCAAAACCGCTTAATCCGAAACTTAAGATCACAGAATTCTTATATAGCCGTTTTGCCATTGTAAAAGAGGTGGTTGACCGTAATGGATCGTTGAGGTCCGAGTTTTTCAGGAACATTTTTGGAGTTGAGCATTTCAGGAAGGATTTTGACCTGAAGGAGAGGCAACTTCTACAGCAAATAATCAGCGAGGGCAAGGAGTCAGGTGTTTTTGATGTGACAAGCGTTTGGAGGACATCTGAAGTCATTCAATATTGTTTGAGAGGATTTGAGGCGCCCTATATCAGAGGTACTATTTGGCGTAACAACACATGTGAAGAGATGAGATTTGAAACCCAAAAGCTTATTTTTGGGATTTTGGGATGCAGTAATTAAATAGAAATAATTAATATGGGACAGTTGAGTGGAAAGACAGTACTTGTAACAGGTGGCACAAGAGGTATAGGATATGCAATGGTGCAACTTTTTGCAGCCGAGGGGGCCAATATAGCCTTTATATATATGAGCAGTGTTGAACGCGCTGTTGCTTTGGAACAGGAACTTGCCGGTAAGGGGATCAAGGCAAAAGGATACAAAGCCGATGTGGCTCTATTTGATGATGCTCAAAAGACAGTGGATGAAGTTGTTAAGGAGTTCGGACGAATTGACGTACTGGTAAATAATGCCGGTATCACCAGGGATGGATTATTGATGAGAATGAATGAACAACAGTGGGATGAGGTGATAGATACCAATCTGAAATCTGCATTCAACTATACCAAAGCCTGTACACCGATTATGATGCGCCAGCGCAGCGGATGCATTCTGACGGTATCGTCTGTGGTAGGGGTACATGGTAATGCAGGGCAAGCTAATTATTCGGCTTCAAAGGCCGGCCTGATAGGCTTTACCAAATCGGTTGCCAAGGAGTTGGCCTCACGTGGCGTACGTGCCAATGTGATAGCTCCGGGGTTTGTAATGACAGAAATGACACAGCAGATCCCTGAAGAAAAATTGGCTGAATGGTGTAAAACTATTCCGATGCAGCGCGGCGCTTCGGTCGAGGAGATAGCCAATGTTGCACTGTTCCTGGTATCGGACCAGTCATCGTATATTACAGGTCAAGTCATTCAGGTTGATGGCGGCATGAGCATGTAATGCAGGTACTCTACGAAGACAACCATATCATAATTGTTTCCAAGCAGGCCGGTGAAATACTCCAGGGAGACAAAACCGGCGATATTCCTTTGTCCGAAATGGTTGCTTCATACCTTAAGCAAAAGTATTCAAAACCGGGAAATGTTTTTGTTGGAGTTACTCACAGACTGGACCGTCCGGTAAGCGGGGTTGTGGTCTTTGCCAAAACCGGTAAGGCTCTGTCACGTCTTAACGGTATGTTACGTGATGGGAAGGTTGAGAGGAGATATCTGGCTATTGTCAAGGAGCCGCCACAGCAGATTGAGGGTAAGCTGATAGGATGGCTTATTAAGAATGAGAAACAGAACCGCTCATATTCCTACGACCATGAAATACCCGGCAGTAAGCGTGCTGTGCTGAGATATCGCCTTGTGGCTGATTCGGATAATTATTATCTGCTTGAAATAGAGCTTGAGACAGGCCGTCATCATCAGATAAGATGTCAACTCTCAAAGATTGGTTCGCCCATCAAGGGTGACCTGAAATATGGCGCTGAGCGTTCAAATCCTGACGGCAGCATATCACTGCATGCCTATAAGGTTGCATTTGAGCATCCCGTATCACATAAAATAATCTCCATTAAAGCTCCTTTGCCTGACGATAACTTGTGGCGCAGTTTTTCACAGATTGTTGAAAGTCTGTAGTCAGTTGGCGACAGGTTCAGTTCCTGCTTGGTTTTCGGGTTCGACCGGTTGTTCGTCTTCGAGAACGTAGGCTTTGATTATCTTGATATCTTTTTGCGGACGGTAATGTCCATCTACATTTACACTGTTTATTGCTTCAATCACTTCAAGACCTTCATAAACTTCACCGAACACGGTGTAAAAACCGTCCAGATTGGGATTGCCTCCTTTTTTAGTGTACTCTTCAATCTGTGCAGGTGAATACTTGAATGGTTTCCTTGTGGCCATTATAGCATCGGTCTGTTGGTTCAGCGTATTGTTGAGGATACTTATCTTATTATTATCCTTCTGTTCTCTCCATTTGATCAGGTCACTGGCGTGAAACAGTGTCAAGGAGTCTTTGACTGCCTGACGAAGACGTTTATTGATGGCAGTCTCCTGTCTTTCCAATGCGGAGAGATTTGTTCTTGAACCGAGCGAGATATAGAACTGCTGACTGGTGGAATAGTCAAATTGTCTTAGGCTGGCCTGTCCTACAGCTCCACGCTTATGGTACATGAGGTATGGATTGATTTCGGACATGATAGTGTCCTGTTCATCATTTACACCCAGTTGCTGGCCCGGCTTGGCATTTTTGGAAGTAACATCGCCACACTGTATCTTGAAACCTCTTTGTACCCCGAAAAAGAGTTGTCCGTCATATATGCCCTTTCTGGCGTTCCTGACCATGTTGTGGCGGTGCAGAGGGGCCTCCCGATAGAGTTTGAGCGTGAAATTGCCCATGGTGGTTTCAAAACGTACATACTGGTCCCTGTCTAGAATTATTGTATCGGCATCGACTTCTTCAACGGTTTCAGCCTTCTTGCCGTCTTTGCAGTTGACAATAAATATGGAGAGAAGGATCAGAGTCACTGATAATCCTAAAATCCGAGTTTTCATATATTTCATTTTTTAATTGAAACAAAGGTAGTAAAAATGTAACTTTGCAACAACATAAATAAATTAACAGAATGAAGCCTACACTTGTTATTTTGGCTGCCGGCATGGGCAGTCGTTACGGTGGTCTCAAGCAGCTTGATGCTCTGGGTCCCGGCGGCGAGACTATCATGGACTATTCAGTATTCGATTCTATCAGAGCGGGATTCGGTAAGGTGGTATTTATAATCCGCAAGGATTTTGAGGATGATTTCCGTTGTCAGGTGTTAAAGAAATATGAAGGTCATATTCCGACTGAGGTTGTTTTTCAGAGTATAAATGATCTGCCCGAGGGTTTCAAATGTCCGGAGGAGAGGATCAAGCCCTGGGGTACGAATCATGCCGTATTGATGGCCAAAGAGGTAATAAATGAGCCTTTCTGTGTGATAAATGCCGATGATTTTTACGGTCGTGACTGTTTTGCCGTGATGGGCAGCTTCCTTAGCTCTCTGCCTGAGGGTTCAAAGAATCTCTATTCAATGGTCGGATTCCGTGTTGCCAATACTCTAAGTGAGAACGGCAAGGTCTCACGCGGTGTATGTGAGGTGAACGACAGGAGAGAATTGACAACGGTCGTAGAGCGTACGGAGATAATTCGCCGTGAAAACGGTATATGCTATAAGGACGGAGATAAGTGGGTTGTCATTGATGACAATACCCCGGTCTCGATGAATGTGTGGGGATTCACTCCGGATTATATGAATTATTCGGAGGACTTCTTTAAGAAATGGCTTAAGACCAATATAGACACTCCCAAATCAGAGTTTTTCATTCCACTTATGGTGAATGAGCTGATAAATAATAATATTGCCACAGTCAAGGTGCTTGATACTACCTCCAAGTGGTTTGGTGTGACTTATGCCGAGGACCGTCAGGGTGTTGTGCAGAAGATAGCCGAACTGGTAAAGGATAACGTATATCCTTCAAAGCTGTTCGCATAAAAAAGTGTTTTCAGTCGAGAATCTAAAGGTCGAGTTCGGAGCACATCTGCTGTTCCGTGATATCAGTTTTGCAGTAGGCGACAAAGAGCGTATTGCACTTGTCGGCAAGAATGGTGCCGGAAAATCTACCCTGCTGAAAATAATAGCAGGGTTGCAACAACCTACCGATGGTACGGTCTCCATTCCCAGGGAGATGACCATAGGCTACTTGCCACAGGTTATGAGACCGACTGATACCGGCACCGTTAGAGAGGAGGCCGAGAAAGCCTTTGAGGACATCCGGAAAATTCAGGAGAATTTAGAGAGACTCAATTTAAGTCTGATTGAACGTAAAGACTATGAAAGCCGTGAGTACCATGAGCTGATAGAGAGATTCACGCATGAGAGTGAACGCTATCAGATGATGGGCGGCGGCAATTACCAGGCAGAGCTGGAACGCACCCTGACGGGTTTGGGATTCAACAGAGAGGATTTTGATCGTCCTACCTCCGAATTCAGCGGCGGCTGGCGTATGCGAATAGAGCTTGCCAAACTGTTGTTACGCAATCCAGACGTACTGTTGCTTGACGAGCCTACCAATCATCTGGATATCGAGAGCATACAGTGGCTTGAAGATTTTTTGTCCAGACAGTCCAATGCGGTGATCCTGGTAAGTCACGACCGTGCTTTCATAAACAATGTGACTACCCGCACTATAGAGATATCATGCGGAGTGATATATGACTACAAGGTCAAGTACAATGAGTTTGTTGAACTTCGTAAGGAACGTCGTGAACAGCAACTCAGAGCGTATGCTAACCAGCAGAAGGAGATTGCCGATACAAAAGAGTTTATAGAACGTTTTCGCTATAAAGCCACCAAGGCTGTGCAGGTTCAGAGCCGTATAAGGGCACTCGAGAAGATTGTACCTATTGAGATTGACGATGTGGATAACAAGACCATGCATCTTAAGTTTCCACCGTCCATAAGGAGCGGCAGCTATCCGGTAATCTGTGAAGAGGTGGCTAAAAAGTATGGCGACCATCTTGTCTTCAGCGGTGTGGATATGACCATAAAACGTGGAGAGAAAGTGGCTTTTGTGGGTCGGAACGGCGAAGGTAAGTCAACTCTGGTAAAATGTATTATGGGAGAGATCCCGTTTGACGGGAGCCTGACAATAGGACACAACGTGCAGATAGGTTATTATGCGCAAAACCAGGCTCAGCTTCTCGACGAGGAGATCACGGTCTATAGTACTATCGACAATGTTGCGACAGGCCCGATACGTACCAGGATAAACGATATTTTGGGCGCTTTCATGTTTGGCGGTGAGGCGGGGGATAAAAAGGTTAAGGTGCTATCGGGAGGTGAACGGTCGCGTCTTGCAATGATACGTTTGCTGCTTACTCCAAACAATCTGCTCATTCTGGATGAGCCTACTAACCATCTGGATATGGCATCGAAAGATGTCCTCAAGGAGGCCATACAGGCTTTTGACGGAACGGTAATTGTGGTCAGCCACGACCGTGAATTCCTGGATGGGTTGGTTACTAAGGTTTACGAGTTTGCCGGTGGCAGAGTCAGAGAACATTTGGGAGGAATATATGATTTTCTACGTAAAAAGAATATCCGCAATCTGGCGGATATAGGTCGGATGAACGGCACTCAGACAGAACAAACATCGGTTCAGGAGAAAACTTCGGCAGGAAAGGAGGAATATGATGCCATGAAGGAGTTTGAACGTCGCAGACGTCGCATTCAGAAGAGGATCGAGGAGTGCGAGAGAGAGGTGGAGCGTATATCGAATGAGATAAAAGAAATGGAGATTTTGTTGGCCACGCCCACGGGAGCGGAGGATCCGGCTATGTTTGAGATGTACGGAAAACTCAAAAACGATCTTGAACGGGCGGAACTTTCTTGGGCAGAGGCTATGATTGAGGAAGAAAAAACATGTAACTAATATTTTAAGTTATGAAAAAACTAACATTAATAACAATCGTATTTACAGGAATGGCTATTATTTCATGTAACAATTCTAAGCAGGGTATGGGTATCAGACTTGAAAATCTTGATACTACAGTAGCGCCCGGTGATGATTTTTTTCAGTATGCTACCGGAGGTTGGAATGCGGCTCATCCGCTAACTGACGAGTATGCGCGTTTTGGCAGTTTTGATCAGCTGGCCGAAGAGAATCGTAAGCAGCTCAAGGATCTTATTGACAACATAGTGGCCTCGGACAATGAGTTTGGCACTAATGCACAGAAGATAGCCGATCTCTATAAACTGGTGCTTGATACGGCACGCCGTGACAATGAGGGGTTGGCTCCTCTTAAACCCTGGATTGATAAGATTGAGGCTGTCAGGGAGTGCAAGGAGATATTTCCATTGATGGTAGAGCTCGATCTGCACGGTTTGGCAGGCGGATATTTCAATTTGGGGATAGGAGCTGATATGATGGACAGCAAGAACAATCTGGTAAGCATCGGGCAGGGCGGTTTGTCGCTTGGTGAAAGGGAATATTATTTGGATACCGATGAGGCTACTGTTGCCATCCGTGAAGCTTTCAAGAAACATATAGTACGTATGTTCACTCTTTGCGGATTTGATGAGACGACAGCTCAGAGGAAGATGGAGGATGTGATGATGATTGAGACCCGTATTGCCGAAAAATCCTACAGTGCAGTCCAGCGGCGTGATCCTGTTGCAAACTATCACAAGATGACGTTTGAGCAGCTTAAGAAAGACTACAAGGGCATTGACTGGCAGATGATGTTCGACAGACTGGGCATGGGCGACTGCGATATGGTTGATGTCGGTCAGCCCGAGCCTATCCATGAGGTTGAGGCTATTCTGGCTCAGGTCCCTGTCGAGGCTCAGAAGTCTTATATGGAGTGGAGCCTGATTGACAATTCGGCTTCAATACTGACCATGGAGTTGGATCAGGCCAATTTCGATTTTTACGGCAAGGTGCTGAGCGGCCGTCAGGAACAGCAACCCTGGTGGAAACGCGCCACATCGACAGTAAGCGGTACACTGGGCGAAGCCATCGGACAACTCTATGTTGAAAAATATTTCCCGAGTGAAGCCAAGGAGCGCATGCTCACACTTGTCAACAACCTTAAGGTTGCTCTGGGGGAGCGTATTGACGAGCAGGATTGGATGAGTGACGTCACTAAGGCGCGTGCTCATGAAAAGTTGGATGCCTTTTATGTGAAGATAGGTTATCCCGACAAGTGGAAGGATTATTCTAAATTGACCATAGATCCCGGCAAGACTCTTTTTGAAAACAGTATTGAAATCAGTCTTTTCTATTGGAACGACATACTGGAGCGCAAGTACAAGAAGCCGGTTGACAATACCGAATGGTATATGACTCCGCAGACGGTCAACGCCTATTACAATCCCACTACAAACGAGATCTGTTTTCCTGCCGGAA
This sequence comes from Bacteroidales bacterium UBA2559, assembly GCA_002340405.1. Classification (GTDB taxonomy): domain Bacteria; phylum Bacteroidota; class Bacteroidia; order Bacteroidales; family Bacteroidaceae; genus Colenecus. The sequence continues at coordinate 4,297 of DDLZ01000147.1, read as the reverse complement.
TATTACAGTATCCCTTCTTTGATATGAGTGCCGATGATGCCTTCAACTACGGAGCAATAGGAGTGGTTATAGGTCATGAGATGACTCACGGATTCGACGATCAGGGCCGTCAGTTTGACAAAGAGGGTAACTTAAACGACTGGTGGGCTGCCGGCGATGCCGATAAATTCAAGGAGCATGTACAGGTTTTAGTAGATCACTTTGACACTATAAAGGTGTTGCCCGATCTTAATGCCAATGGCCAACTCACTCTGGGCGAGAATATTGCCGACCACGGCGGTCTTATGGTGGCTTATCAGGCGTTCAAGAATGCTACTAAGGATGCTCCGCTAGAGACTGTTAACGGTTTCACTCCCGAGCAGCGTTTCTTTATGGCTTATGCCGGAGTGTGGGCCGGAAACATCCGCGACGAGGAGATCCGCAACCGCACCAAAAGCGATCCCCATTCTTTGAGTCGCTGGCGTGTAAACGGCACCTTGCCGCATATTGACGCCTGGTATGAAGCATTTGGTATAACCGAGGAGGACGCTCTCTATATTCCAAAGGAGAAGAGAGCTACTATTTGGTAATCCCTGATATGGATTCCGGATCAGGCATAGGCATAAAAGAGGATAATCTGGACAGGAACGTCTCTCCCGGAGAGGATTTCTACCGTTTTGCCTGCGGGGGTTGGCTTGAAGCCAATCCTCTGCCTGATGACTTTTCCTGCTACGGAACATTCGATGAGCTTGCCGAGCAAAACCGTTGCCGACTGAAGGAGATCATTGACGACATCATTACTCAGGATAACGCTCCGGGCAGTGATGCCGCCCGTATTGCCGACCTCTATGCTATGGTTATGGATACGGAGCGTCGTGATGCAGAGGGAATGATTCCTCTCAAACCCTATATGGAACGCATAGCTGCCATAGATGACAGGGAAAAGCTGTTGGATGCTATGGTTGAGCTTGACCCGTATGGTGTGACCGGCTATTTTGACGTAAGCATAGGTCCTGACCTTAAAGAGAGCAAGTCAAACATAGTTGGAATGAGCCAGGGAGGTTTGACTCTGGGTGACAAAGAGTATTATACGGACCGTGACAGGCAGACAGCAACCATTAGGAGGGCTTTCAAGAGACATATTGTGCGTATGCTTATGATTGCCGGCTATAACCGAAAAGAGGCGAACTCCAGGATGAGGACAATATGGCGCCTTGAAAAAAGGCTTGCAAAAGCTTCGAGGAGCAACACCCGATTACGTAATCCTGCCGCTAATTATCACAGGATGTCCATAGAGCAGCTTTATGAACATTTGCCCGGTATAAATTGGGACTGTTTCTTTGGTAAACTAGGTCTTTATGAGGTTGATTTTGTCGATGTTGCTCAGCCCGAAGCAATTGCCGAGGCAATAAAACTGCTGAATGAGGAGCCAATAGAAGATCAGAAGATACTTATGGAGTGGCAGTTGATTGACTCCAACGGGACATATTTGGGAAAAGAGGCCGATGAGGCTGATTTTGATTTCTACGGCCGCATATTGAGCGGACAGAAGAGTCAAAAACCTATGTGGAAACGCGCCATATCGACGGTAAACGGTACTCTTGGCGATGCTCTGGGGCGGCTCTATGCAGAGAGATATTTTTCATCTGAGGCAAAGGAGCGTATAATAGTTATGTTCAGCAGCTTGAAACGGGCGCTTGCACGCCGCATAGAGGTTCAGGACTGGATGAGTGACAAGAGTAAAGCTCTTGCCCTTGAAAAACTGGAGGCTTTCAAATTCAAGATAGGCTATCCTGACAGGTGGCGCGACTACTCCAAAATGGAGATTGACAGCTCCAAATCTTTGGTTGAAAACAATGCTTCGATAAATCGTTTTTTTTGGAATGACACGGTTGAACGCAAATTCAAAAAACCGGTTGATCCTTCGGAATGGTATATGAATCCACAGGATATAAACGCCTATTATGACATATCCATCAACGAAATATGTTTTCCTGCGGGCATACTGCAGTATCCGTTTTTTGATATGAATGCCGATGACGCCTTCAATTATGGAGCCATCGGAACTATAATGGGACATGAGATGATACACGGGTTTGATGACGAAGGCCGTCAGTTCGACAAAAACGGCAATTTGGGCAACTGGTGGAGCAGGCCGGATACACGCCGTTTCAACCGACGTATAAAGGTGCTTGAGGAGTGGTTCAACGGCATTGAGGTCCTGCCCGATATAAAGGCCAACGGCAAGCTGACTCTGGGTGAGAATATAGCCGACCACGGCGGATTGACTGTGGCTCTGGAGGCATTTCGGGATGTGATGAAAGAGAATTCCGTAGAGATTAAACAGGGTTTCACCCCTTTGCAACGTTTCTTTATCGCATACGCTTTTACGTGGGCCGAGAACTGTTGTGACGAGATGGTGTTGCAGATGGTCAAGAGCGATGAGCATTCGCCCAGCCGTCTGCGCGTGAACGGTGTACTGTCTCATATAGATGAATGGTATGAGGCATTCGGTATAACGGAAGAACATTCTATGTATATTGCACCCGAAGAGAGAGTGCGTATTTGGTAAATAATGGAAAAGGTCAGAAGAGTAGAGTTGCTTTCACCGGCTAAGAACCTGGAGTGTGGGATAGAGGCCGTTAAACATGGTGCCGATGCTGTTTACATAGGCGCCGACAGGTTTGGTGCCCGTCAGGCCGCCGGTAACAGTCTGGCCGATATTGCGGAGCTGGCCGTTCAGGCCCATCTTTATGGAACAAAGGTCTATGCCACTGTCAATACCATAATCAAGGAGAGTGAGTTGGCCGATGTAGAAAAGCTTATTTGGCAGCTTTACGATGCCGGTGTCGATGCTTTACTCGTCCAGGATATGGCGATATTGCGTATGAAACTGCCGCCCATTGCGCTTCATGCCAGCACGCAGTGTGATGTGCGCAGCGTTGAGAAGGTCCGTTTTTTGGCAGACTCCGGCTTTACCCGTGTCGTTCTGGCACGCGAGTTCTCACTTTCTGAAATACGCGAGATACATGAGGCATGTCCCGCTGTGGAACTAGAATGTTTCGTTCACGGTGCCCTGTGCGTCAGTTACAGTGGACAGTGTTACGCATCGGAGTACTGCTTCGGCCGCAGCGCCAATCGCGGCGAATGCGCCCAATTCTGCCGTCTTAAGTTTGATCTGAATGATGCCGAGGGAAACACACTGATAAAAGGGAAACATCTTCTCTCTCTTAAGGATATGAACCGCATGGAGAGCCTTGAGGAGCTGATTGATGCGGGCGTCTGCTCATTCAAGATTGAGGGAAGGCTAAAGGAGGTGCAGTATGTTAAAAACGTTACTGCCGCCTATAATCAGGCTCTGGAGCGAATTCTTGAACGTAGAAATGATTTACAAAGGACATCATCGGGCAGGAGCGTACCTATGTTTACGCCCGACGTGCATAAAAGCTTCAATCGCGGTTTTACGGACTATTTGCTCCATGGCCGCACTGACGACATATATTCCTTTGATACCCCGAAATCCATCGGTGAGAAGATGGGAACCGTTAAGGAGGTTGGCCGTGGATGGCTTACCGTGGCCGGTTCAAAAGCATTCAACAATGGCGATGGGCTCTGTTTCATCAATCGCGAAGGCGAGCTTGAGGGATATCGCGTGAACCGTGTGGCCGGTGGCAGGATATTTCTTTTCCTGGAGGAGGGTGATATGCCTGTTATCGATCCCGGAGCCGTGGTGTACCGTAATTTTGACCATGAATTCAACAAAATGTTATCTAAGGAGTCGGCTGTAAGAAAAATAAGGGTGAATATACTGTTTGAGGAGACTCCTGCAGGTTACCGATTGAGCCTTACCGATGAAGACGGTTTCAACGTTACAACACCAATGCAGTGGCAAAAGGAGACTGCCCGTACGCCTCAGGAGAGCAACATAAAGGCACAGCTCTCAAAGATGGGCAATACCTGCTTCGAAGTCGCTGATATAGAGATCAGAATTGAAGGGGAGCGGTTTATTCCGTCATCATTGCTGTCGGATTTGCGTCGCACAGCCTCGCAAAAGTTGGAAGAGACGCGTATAGAGCAGTTTAAGAGGCCGGCGGCCGGAACAGTGCGTACAACGCCTTTTAAATACCCCGTAGATCATTTGACATATCTGGGCAATGTGATGAACACCCGGGCCCGACAGTTTTACAGAGACCATGGAGTTAGCCGGATTGATGATGCCTTTGAAAAAACTCAGCCCGAGACGGGTAGTTTAATGTTTTGCCGCCACTGTATAAAACAGGCTGTCGGACTCTGTCCTAAACAGGCTGCCGGGGTGTCG
>DDLZ01000148.1 GCA_002340405.1 Bacteroidales bacterium UBA2559 | reverse complement strand
CCCATCGGAAGTCTGATTAATGCTGATTCAAATAGAAAATTTATAATTAAAACATTGATTTTAAGCTTTTTAACATGTCAAATTACAAAGAAAACGGAAGCAGAGCCTATCTTTACGGTATCTGCGCCGTAGCCGTAATAGGAGGACTCCTGTTCGGCTATGACACCGCAGTAATTTCAGGAGCCGAACAGGCACTGCAATTTTTTTTCGTTAGCGGTCTTGGAGATTATTACACAACCAGCATTCATGGTTTCGTCGTTTCCTCAGCTTTGATAGGCTGCATAATCGGAGGTCTGATCTCCGGTGTAATGGCTACCAAACTGGGTCGTAGGAATTCACTCATTCTTGCCTCAGTATTCTTCTTCCTATCGGCTTTAGGCAGCTTTATGCCCGAATTCCTGTTCCGTCCCGGATTTGAATTCTTCCAGCCCGGTGAGGCTACAAAAGGACTCATGTGGGCCTTCATTCTTTACAGGGTTTTGGGAGGAGTCGGCGTTGGTATGGCATCGGCCATATGTCCTATGTATATAGCCGAGGTCTCGCCCGCGCATTTACGCGGAAGATTGGTGTCATTCAACCAGTTTGCCATAATATTCGGTCAATTGACCGTCTATTTCATCAATTTCCTGATCCGCAGCGGACTGGCTGACACTCCTGAACTTATTCAGGCTGCAATGGTCGATATCGGATGGCGCAGGATGTTCGTCAGTGAAGCTTTCCCGGCTGCAGCTTTCGGACTACTTTTGCTTCTGGTTCCCAAGACCCCGCGTTACCTTGTAATGGCAGGTAACACCAATAAAGCCCTAGATGTGCTGACACGCATTAACGGTGAAAAACGCGCCCGGGAGATTCTCTCTGAGATCAAAGAGACTATGATTGAAAAGAGGGAAAAGCTCTTTTCATACGGTGTGCTCGTCATAGTGGTGGGAGTTCTGCTGTCATTCTTCCAACAGGCCGTAGGCATCAATGTGGTTCTTTATTATGCTCCCCGCATATTCCAAAATATGGGCTCCAGCGGTGATTCAGCCATGATACAGACCGTGGTAATGGGTGTTGTGAACATCTTGTTTACCATACTTGCCATTCTGACCGTTGACCGGTGGGGACGCAAGATTTTGCTCATAATAGGCTCAATAGGAATGTTTATAGGTATGACTGCTTTAAGCATTCTTTCATTCAGCGATGTCATTGGAGTTGCTGCTTTGGTATTCATAATAATATATACTGCATCATTCATGATGTCATGGGGTCCCATATGCTGGGTCCTCATTTCGGAAATATTCCCGAACACCATCAGGAGTAAAGCGGTGGCGGTCGCAGTTGCAGCCCAGTGGATATCCAACTACGCCGTATCATCTACATTCCCGTCGCTGTGCGAATGGAGCATAGGAGGCACCTATCTTATCTATGCAGGATTCGCAGCCCTCTCGGCCCTGTTCGTACTGAAGATGGTTCCTGAAACCAAGGGCAAGACTCTGGAAGAGATGAGCGCTCTTTGGCGCAGCAAGATGAAGAAAAGGTGATTTCGGCTAATGGGCCGACTAAGGCTGCCAATTAACCAACGACAGCCAAATTGGAAATAATGACAGATTATTTTAACATAAACCCCGAAAGTTGAAAAAACTTTCGGGGTTTAGTTCATTTTCCCGCTCCCGTCACCATTGTAACATTGGCAAGACAATGCCGGGGTAAAAAAATCATACTACATTCTGTGCAATGAGATATTCTGCAATCTGTACGGCGTTGAGTGCGGCACCCTTACGGATCTGGTCACCCACAACCCAGAAGCACATCACGTTGGGATTAGCTATGTCCTTGCGGATACGACCCACATAGATAGGATCCGTTCCGGAAAGGAACAGAGGCATGGGATACTCCTTTTTTGAGGGATCATCGATAAGCTCCAGGCCCTGACCGTTTTTTACAGCCTCGCGGAACGCCTCTACCGAAACAGGCTGTTCGGTCTCTGCCCAGATAGCCTCGGAATGGCAACGAAGAGCTGGCACCCGCACGCAGGTGGCGCTGCATCGGATATCTTTATGGAACATCTTTCGGGTTTCATAAAACATCTTCTCCTCCTCTTTGGTATATCCGCTCTCCTTGAAGACATCAATATGGGGTATAAGGTTATAAGCAAGCTGGTATGCAAACTTGTTGACTGTCACCTCTTCACCGGCCAGCGCCTGGCGATACTGCTCCTCGAGTTCCTGCATGGCTGCTGCGCCGGCACCGCTCGCCGCCTGGTAGGTGGATACCTGAACATTTTTGACCGGAGAGAGATCATTAAGAGCTTTAAGAGCCACAACCATAATGGTAGTTGAACAATTGGGGTTGGCAATTATACCCTTGGGGCGTATCAAAGCATCTTCGGGATTGACTTCCGGAACGACAAGAGGAACATCGGGATCCATGCGGAATACGCTGGAATTGTCAATCATTATAGTGCCATGCTTCGTTATGGTTTCAGCAAACTCCTCAGAGATGCTTCCGCCGGCCGAGACAAAGGCAATATCTATTCCCTTGAAATCGTCATTATGCTGAAGCAGCTTAACCTTCAACTCCTTGCCGCCGAAATTATAACTTGATCCTGCACTGCGGGATGATCCGAACAACACCAACTCGTCA
>DDLZ01000098.1:4043-4352 GCA_002340405.1 Bacteroidales bacterium UBA2559 | reverse complement strand
ATGAAAATCCTCGTTAGATTTGTATGCTTCCCTGCCTCTTTCCGTCAGTCTGATTTTTACGACCCTCCTGTCTTCCGACGACCGGCGCCTTTCCACATATCCCTTTTTAATGAGATTGTCTATGGCGGTTGTCAAGGTTCCGGAAGTAACCTTTACAGCCTTGGCCGTATCAGACATGGTGCGCTCGCTGGTCAATCCTATGTTGTCAATCACATGCATTTCTGTTATGGACAGATCGCTAAATTCTCCTATTTTAAGGCATTTTTCCTCAATATCCAAAATGTTTGCAAAGAGCCTCACAAGTATTTG
>DDLZ01000098.1:0-4015 GCA_002340405.1 Bacteroidales bacterium UBA2559 | reverse complement strand
ACTTCTTCCGCATAATCAATGTTTATGCGCTTACTTCTTTCCGTCTTAAAATCCCTGAAGCCGTCATCTTCGACATATATTTCATCCCCCGTAAGATCCGTCCCATTGTCTTTTACCGAGATTCTCAAAGCCATGCACAGTTTTCCCGGACCGTTTGAAAGATTCTTTATCTGATACCTTGTCAATTCCTTTAAGGGCTTATTGTATCTGTTAAGAGACATTTCTTCTTCGTTAAATACCGGGTCTCCTGCCCTGATTAAAACGGCAGAGCAAGTTCCTTCTTTTTCAGTGACAAAGTTCAGGCAATAATACATGCCGTAAATAAAATAAACATAAGCAAAGCCGGGAGGTCCGTACATAATCTTGGTCCGGGGGGTTACTTTACCTCCGTAGCCGTGGCTTGCCTTGTCTATTGCACCGATGTAGGCTTCTGTTTCAACTATTCGTAACTTAATCAGGGTATCGCCATACCTTCTTGCTAATATTTTTCCTATTAAGTCTTCTCCGACAACTCGGGCATCCCTGTCATAAAAATCCCTGTTTAGCTTCATAATCTAAATAATCTTTTGAAATTCTCCTTGGTTTTTTCAGCTAACTCGTCTATTGACACATTTCTTATCTTGGCTATTTCTTCTGCAACATATTTCACGTACTTTGGCTCGTTTCTTTTTCCCCTGTAGGGCTCCGGCGTTAAATAAGGCGAATCCGTTTCAATTAAAAGTTTGTCAAAGGGGACTTCCCCGGCGACCAGCTTGGGAACCCTTGCGTTTTTAAAGGTAACAGGCCCGCCTAAGGATATATAGAATCCAAGCCTTATGAATTCTCTTGACAATTCAACGCTTCCCGAATAACAGTGGAGGATTCCCCCGGCTCCGTCATAGTGCTCTTCCTTCATGATTCTTAAAACATCCTCGTGGGCATCCCTGTCATGAACTCCATAGGGAAGGTCTAATTCTTTTGCCAGCCGTATCTGCTCCCTGAACCACTTTCTCTGTATGTCCCTGTCTGAATTGTCATAATAATAATCAAGGCCTATTTCGCCTATTCCTATCACTTTTTTATATCGCCGGTTTCCATGTAGTTTATAAGTCTTTCAGAGACTGAAATCACATTGGACAACTGTCGTCTTATCTTTCTTGTAAAAAGCCATGCTCTCAGCCAGAACAGCAACCCTACAGGAAAGACTATACCCACAAGTCTGTTTGCCCACTCTTTACCGAACGGACTTTTTACTCCGTGTGACGGGATTATGGGAAAGCCGTTGAGTATATCGAGTAAGATCCTGTCGCTGCTGTTATCCAAATTTGAAACTACTTTCTCAAGCTTGCTGTTCATGCGACCAAGAGCTTCCGTATCTACCGAATGGAAGAACAGATTCATGTAATCGGGCAGTCTGTTAATCAAATCCGATTTCGAGAGTTCTATAGCCTCGGCCTTGACCTGCTTGAGCATTTCAAGACCATGTTCCAAATCAGGATCATCGATAATAACATCCTTCCTGACAATGTTCCTTGATATCTTTGAGCCGAACCAGTAACGGAAGAACTCCTTGACCACATCCATCTGGAACAGAGTGGAATCCTTGTTGGCCTTGACCGTAAGGAAGACACTCAATGGAGCCAGCACAATGGTACTCAGCCAGCATCCCACAATACTCCATTCACCCTCGCGGAACATCTTCTCCCCTGAAACCTGGGTAATGTAATAGAGAATGAAAGTTAAGACCGAAATGATGACCGGCACTCCCAGTCCGCCTTTTCTTACAATAGCTCCAAGCGGAGCGCCAATGAATAAGAATATCAGAATCGACAATGAGAGCGTCAGTTTTTGCATCCACTGTATCCAGTGTATCCTTATCTGTCTGTCCTGGTCGAACATGGAGCGACTCTTCATATTGAGTTCACTGACCTGTCCCTGAATCTTGGTACGCATGGCGCTTCTGATATCCAGCTGCGCAGCACGACTTGAAACTGAAAACAGACTGTCTGCGCTTATCAGTTTGCCTTCCATTTCGCGTTCGCGATAAAGAGCAGAATCGGACTTTGTCAAAGGATAGGTTGAAATGGCATAACGGAATTCTGCAAGGTTCCCCATGCCGATACTGTCCTGCAAAACCGAAAGCGAGTCTATGGAGTGTGTAATTTCCGCCATATTCTTGCTGGCCGCCCTTGATGACATCAAATCCTCACTTATAACCTGGAAATCCGAATCAAACTCTATCAAAATATGTTTTTCCCTGAACGATTCTCTGCGATATGGCTTACCCTTGCTGTCAACATCCCTGTCCTGGCTGAACTGTTCACCGCTGTAAAGATGCATGTAGAGGAACTGTTTATCGGCCGTCGTTTCCAACATGGCCGAATCCGATACTATCACGCTGAGATTATCATAGCCTTCGCTGAGATCGTATATAACCACCTCGCGAAGCAGGCCGGTTTCAGTATCTTTATGCCTTGCATACATGTTATATCCGGGAATGAGCCCGTAAAAGACCCCTTGAGGAATCTCAAGTTCGGGATTCTTACGCATTATGGAGTAACCTAAAGCACTAAACTTAGCCGAAGCTTTCGGGCCGACCACATTCTGGAAATAGAAAGAGATTCCTGCCAGTAACGTACAAAAAATTATAAGCCCGCGCATTATGCGCAGCAACGATATACCCGATGTCTTCATGGCAAGCAATTCAAACCGCTCGCCCATATTACCGAAGGTTATCAGTGAAGCCATCAGAACTCCCAGCGGCAAAGCCTGCGGGACCAGCATCACCGATGAGAGATAGAAGAATTTTGCAAGAATGTCAATTGTAAACCCTTTGCCCACCAAATCCTCTACCCAACGCCATAATATATTCATCAGCAGGACAAAGAGGCAAATGAAGAAAGTTGCCGTAAAAAGCGGCAGGAAATTCTTCAATATGAATATGTCAAGCTTTTTGGGTTTCATTCCCGTACAAATGCATCATTTCAAACTGCAAAGGTAGTGCATTTCGGGAAAACAGCATCGGGAAAACCGCAATAGATATTTATAGAACTCAAATTAAATAACAGTCAATCCTTATAGTCCACAACGTCTGATNNTTATCTCAAGAGAATAGTTTGAAGTGAGGTCATTCTTCAATATGCGTATCTCGAAATATGTTCCGGGGGCTTCATCGACCCAGCGGAAACGGACGTAGGTGTTCTGACGGCAATTTATCAATTCGGCGTCACGCGACTCATGCCTACACCATACAAAATTGAACCTCTTGCCCGATACGTTCACAGCATCGGCAAACCATGCCGAAAGGCCCGGGCCCGTAGCAATCGCTTCCCAAATCATAGGTATTGATTGTGAGCTAAGCTCATATTCAAAAACAAATTTGGTCTTTTCGTGTATGTTTTTATCTGTAGCCATAGCAGTATCCTTTTACTGCGGTCGCAGTCATGCGCACCACGTACCGCATGTCTATTACAATATTGCAAAGAAATATTAAATAACGATAATATGCAAGTAAATTGAAAAGAAACTTGCCCGATTCGAAAAACAAAAAATGCAAAAAGCCTCGAAGATTAAATAAAATAAAATTGGGAATATGTTGGCCGTTTCGAAAAAGGATTATACCTTTGCACCCGCTTAATAAGGTGTTGGCGAGATAGCTCAGATGGTTAGAGCGCATGATTCATAATCATGAGGTCCCGAGTTCAATTCTCGGTCTCGCTACAAAAACAAAGCAGCTACAAAGATCCGAATCTGTAGCTGCTTTTTCTGTCGTAACTTGATGCCTTTAACAGTGGAGTTATGTTTACATCAATCCCATTCGGTGCAAACTGCATCTCAACGAACTCGTCGGAATTATCAAGGAAGATAGCTTTTTCACCGTCACATGCTATTAGCAGCGACATAATTGCCGCACCAAAAGCGGCAGTTAGAAAAAACTTTTTCATAATTAATCTTTATTTAAAGCATTGATAAATAAAACAACCGTATTATCCAGTGAATCAATAAACTGCAATTCGTTATTTGAAACGTTTTACGG
>DDLZ01000015.1 GCA_002340405.1 Bacteroidales bacterium UBA2559 | reverse complement strand
AGCTGCCTGTGAAAATCTACATCCAGATCACCGGGATGAAGCCCGATCATGGGTTTACAAATATCCGGCCAGGTGTCACAGAGGCGGAGCATCCTGTCAACGGTAGAATTGTTGATGTTAGGCAGCAAAAGATATTCCAACCCCGATTCACGGGCACGGCTTATCACTTCAGGAAGATCATGGTAAAACTCCTTGGTATATATATGACAATGGGTGTCAATCAGTTTTTTCACCTTTGCGGTAATAATATATCAGGCCGTAATCCCGGCAAGATTTGAGTTTTTTCTCGCCCTCAAGATCCTTAAAATAGTTTTCGACCGAATTCCATACCTCAACTATCACCTCATCGATCTCAGGTCGCATAAGTGCAACCGCAGCAAGGCTCTCTTCCGTAAGCCTGCGAAGTTCACACTGCTTGTTATACAACTCCTGGAAAAGGTCAAAGTGGACATTGACTTTGGCAATTGTGGGATTGTAAATAGGTATTCCGCCCTTCATGGTCCTTAGCTTCTCACCCTTTATGGTATTTTGGCAGCATCGGATAACCGAAATATCACTTGACAAATCGGGCAGTTCCCCGTTATTCTCGTCAAGAGAATAGAAAAGTCTGTCGGAAGTCTTCATTTCACCCCGTTTAACACAGAGATTAAAAACAGTCAGGAAATGCGACACATACATACGGGCGTTTTTTAATCTGGTCTGATATATGTCCGATTTGGAGTTGCTGATCTGTCTTTTTTGTGCTGCAAGATAGCGGTCAACAGTCTCACGGAACTGCTGTAACTTCTTCTCCGCCCTGTTAAAAAGTTCAGGTGAAAGAACCGGAGCATAATAATAACTGTTCTTCATCTTGTCCACTGCTGTTGCAAGTGAACGGATTCTGGCTTTATCTGTATTGGGAAGTCTTCTGTACGGCATAACTCTTTATTGAACTCTGTTCATCAGCTTTTTCACATATTCCTCCAGAACAGTTTTTCTTGCATCGGGCAGGTTCACCTCGGCCAAAACAGAGGCAGCCTGACCGAACAGAGATTCTATCAGCTTCTCCGACTGCTCCCTGACATGAACGGCATCATATACTTCCTTAACGGCATCTATTTTAGACTGCGGATCATCGCCGTCATATACTCTCCACCTGTCCAACTCCTTTCGCATGGCAGCATCGGCACGCCTGTATGCATTTATATAGAGGTAAGTCTTCTTGTTGCACAGGATATCCCCTCCTGTTTTTTTCCCGAAGACCTTGGGGTCCCCATATACGTCAAGCAGGTCATCCTGAATTTGGAATGCCAGTCCCACCTTCTCGCCGAACCGGTAAAGGAGGTTGGCGTCCGATTCTCCGGCTCCTGCAAGGAGCGCACCTATCTTGAGGCAGGCAGCAAGCAGCACAGAAGTCTTAAGACGGATCATCTCGATATAATCCTCTTCTGTTACATCATCGCGAGTCTCAAACTCCATATCATACTGCTGTCCCTCCATAATACCTATGAACGTATCCAGAGCAATATCCAGAATCGGTTTAGGGTTCTTCCCCGAGGCATCTGTCAAATAACGGCATGCCAGCATAAGCATGACATCACCCGAGAGGATTGCCGTGTTGGCATTCCATTTTTTGTGTACGGTGTCCATACCGCGTCTCACATCGGCATTATCCATAAGATCGTCATGCAAAAGCGTGAAGTTATGGAAAATCTCCATTGCGGCGGCGGCGCCGAAAGCTTTTCTTATTTCATCGGAATAGAGATTGTAAGCCATGACCAGAAGCACCGGCCGGATTCTTTTTCCCCCGGCTGAAAGGGCATAGCGAACCGGTATATATAATCCTTCAGGATTACGGACATATTCCAAACCCTGAAGATAATCCTCAAGCTCTTTAGCTATCTGATCAGCTTTAAACATAAAATATCCGGAATTGATATAAAGAAGAAGGGGCTTAAAAAACCCCTTCTTCAAAATCTATATCAATTAAGTTTGAAGTTAACCGGTACTGTGAACTTAACACGCACAGGCTTACCGCGCTGAAGTCCCGGCTTCCACTTAGGCATGGTAGAGATAACCCTCAAAGCCTCTCTGTCAAGATTTGGGTCAACACTTCTAACAACCTCAGGATCTACAACAGTACCATCCCTGTTCACAATAAACTGTATAAGTACACGTCCCTGGATGTTATTTTCACGACAGATAGCCGGGTACTTAATGTTTTTGCGCAAATATTCCAAAAGGGCCGCAGTACCTCCGGGGAATTCAGGCTGATCCTCAACAACCATGAATATCTCTTCCTCCTCGGGTTCCGGCTCTACATATACCACATCCATAGCCGAAATATCAACAAAAGTTGTCTGGTCCTCGGTAGATATCAATATATCTTCCACAACATCGGCATCATCTTCGATGATTTCGATGATCTCGGCTTTAGAGGTGGACTGTGGAGGGGGTTGTACCGTCTTCTTCTCAGGCAACGTGATAGGGATCATTTCCTCGTCAATGAAAGTCAAATCCCTGACACCATAAATATCGGAATTGTCCTCTTTCTCGGCACCCTGTGTCCATTCCAATGCCACAAAAATTACGGCAAATGCAAATACGAAACCCATGAGCAAGAATGTGGACTTGCTTCTCTCAAGGTCCGCATGTTTAGACTTCTTTACTTCCATATTTTTAATTTTAAAGTTCTTTGAATCGACAAAAATAACACTTTATTGGCAAAAATAATTCTTTTTTCTTTTAGTACTAACTAAAATCGCAATATTATGTTTTTTTTGCACAGATAAACAGAGGTTGACAATCAAATGATTACTTTTGCCTTCGTATATGAAAAAAACGTTAACTTTTGTACTGCTGTTGTGGCTGATTGTCTGCCTGCAGACTGCCAGCGGACAGAATCTTCAGACCGCCTTCGAGTTTACAAGACTGCCCTCCTCGGCTCATGGGGCGGCGCTTGGCGGCAACGTGGTATCTATTCCCGACGCCGATATAGCGCTTTTCCTCTCAAATCCTGCGCTGCTTGCAGGAACCACGTCGTCAACAATCGGACTTAATGCCATGACCTGGTTCGCTCAAACAAAGGTGGCGGGCGCCAGTTGGAGCAGTCCTCTTGACGACCGTTCCCGATATGCATTCAATGCCATGTATGTCAACTACGGCAAGATGGAGGGGAGAGACGCCAGCGGAATTGAAACCGGGACATTCAAAAGCAAAGATATGGAGGTAGGTATAACCTATGCCTATAAGCTTACCGACAATCTGGACGGCGGTGTGACCGGAAACTTTATCTGTTCGCGTTACAGCTCCAAAACTTCAATAGCGGTAGGAGTCAATATTGGACTGTTATACTCCATGCAGGACAAAGGGGTGACCATAGGATTGGCCGCAACAAACCTGGGCGGTCAGGTCAAGGCGTTTGAAAACACCTTCCAGAAAATTCCTTTTAACCTGAGCACGGGAGTCTCTTGGAAACCGGCACATGCGCCACTCCGCTTCACGCTGACTCTGGACAGATTGACCGACTGGGATGCCGATGATTTCTATTTTACCGATGAAGAAAAAAGAGAATTCAGTGAGATTCTGAAGCGTCATATGTCGTATGGCGTCGACCTGTTTCTGACCGAACGGTTCTATCTGGCAGCAGGATGCAATCTCTGTCGCCGTCTGGAGATGTCGGAGAAAGGCAGCCGCGGTTTTACGGGAATGACTACGGGAGCAGGACTACATTTGGATAGATTCTCTTTTTTCGTATCATACGGCAAATATCAGGTATCGGAATCATCGTTGCTGTTGAACATAGCATTCATATTGTAAAAAATGAAAAAGATAATAATTGCGATTGACGGACATTCATCATGTGGCAAAAGCACTATGGCAAAGACTCTTGCGGCAAAGACGGGATATACCTATATTGATACGGGTGCCATGTACCGTGCCGTTACCCTATATGCCTTAAGACGCGGCTTTATTCATGATAACACCATTGATGAAGAGTCCCTGCGCAAAGAGATAAACAACATAAAAATAACTTTTGGAAAGGATAGTGACGGCAGACAATACACCATCCTGAATGGAGAAAATGTTGAGAATGAAATCCGCGGGATGGAAGTTTCAAACAGTGTCAGTCCTATTTCAGCAATAGGATTTGTGCGTGAAGCGATGACTGTAGAGCAGAGACGCATGGGTGCCGAAGGGGCAATCATAATGGATGGTCGCGATATCGGGACCACCGTCTTTCCCGATGCCGAGCTGAAGATTTTCATAACTGCATCGGAAGAGATACGCGCCCGGCGCCGTTATGACGAACTGGTGCAAAAAGGAGAACAACCCAAATTCGAAGATGTACTGAAAAACGTACGGGAAAGAGACTATATCGATTCACATCGGTCCGTATCCCCTTTGAGAAAGGCCGATGACGCAATTGTATTGGACAACAGCCACATGACATTTGAAGAACAGAATGAATGGCTGATGAACCGGTATTTGGAAATCAAATCTGCAAATGAAGATAGAGATTGATCGCGATTCGGGATTCTGCTTCGGTGTGCTTTCGGCCATCGGAAAGGCAGAAGAGGAACTGCGCAAGGGCGACGGGCTCTATTGTCTTGGCGACATAGTCCACAACGGAATCGAATGTACCCGTCTGCAGAAACTGGGTCTGAAGACCATAAACCATGACGAATTGAATACGCTTCATGATACCAAAGTACTGCTACGTGCTCATGGCGAACCTCCATCAACATACAACATTGCCCGACAAAACGGCATTACCATTATTGATGCCACATGCCCTGTCGTGCTTAAGCTCCAACAACGCATTCACAAACAGTATCGGGAAATGGACCCGGCAACTCAGCAGATAATAATATTTGGACAGAAAGGCCATGCCGAAGTATTGGGACTTGTCGGGCAGACCGATGGCAATGCCCTTGTGATAGAATCGTCCGATGAAATTGATCTGATCGATTTCACAAAAGATATTTTCCTATATTCGCAAACCACCAAATCGGCATCCAGTTACAGCCAACTCATTGAAAAGATAGCTGAAAGAGTCAAAGAGGGACATCGTTTTATACATAATAACACTGTCTGCGGACAGGTTTCGCACCGACGGGAGAATATCCGTGGATTTGCAAGCCGGCATGACGTAATCCTATTTGTGTCAGGACGGAAAAGCTCCAACGGAAAAGTACTGTTCAACGAATGTCTTAAAGTAAACCCGCATTCATATTTCATTGAAAGTAAAGAAGATATAAATCTTGATCTGCTCAAAGGAGTAAGTTCAATAGGTATCTGCGGAGCAACATCAACTCCCAAGTGGCTTATGGAAGAGTGTCGTGATTTTATTATGACGCATCAAACAGAATGACTATATTTGGATGACTAATTTATTAACCTAAAACTAACCAATTTTTATGGAGCTCAAATACAATGAAATCGGAAAGACCGGAATGAAGGTAGCAAGGCTTGCCTTTGGAGCATCGTCACTGGGAGGCGTATTCCGTGAGATCAATGAGAAACAGGCTATTGAGGCTGTATTTACGGCTATAGATAACGGCCTAAACTTCATAGATGTGTCGCCCTACTACGGCCACTATAAGGCCGAAACTGTGCTGGGTAAGGCTCTAAAGCAGATACCGCGTGATAAATATCTGCTCTCTACCAAGGTGGGCCGCTACGGTAAGGATGGTGTTAACACATGGGATTACAGTGCAAAACGCGCCACCGAGAGCGTCTATGAGAGCATGGAACGTCTAAATGTGGACCATATTGACCTTATCAATGTACACGACATAGAGTTTCAGGTAAAACTTCCGGGTGGCCTGCAGAAGATTGTCGATGAGACACTGCCGGCACTGGTTGAACTGCGCAATAAAGGCGTGGTAAGTCACGTGGGTATAACCGACCTGCAACTTGAAAATCTCAAATGGGTGGTTGACCGCACACCGGCAGGCACGGTTGAAAGCGTACTCAACTTTTGCCACTTCTGCCTGAACGATGACAAGCTCAACGACTATCTGGGATATTTCGAGCAGAAGGGCGTAGGCGTGATAAATGCTTCGCCGCTTGCCATGGGCCTGCTTTCGGAGCGCGGTATTCCCGACTGGCATCCGGCTCCCAAACCTTTGGTTGAAGCATGCGCCAAAGCCGCCCGTCACTGCAAGAGACGCGGTACATCCATAGAGAAGCTTGCCGTGCAATACTCATGCAGCAACCCGCGCATAGCCACCACCCTCTTCAGCTCGGCCAATCCGGCCAATGTCCTGAAAAACATTAAGGTTGTTCAGGAACCGCTTAATTGGGATCTGGTATTTGAAGTACGTGAGATAATCGGTAAACAGTATAGGGTTTCCTGGTGCAACTCATGATGAAGATTATAGATGCGCACTCACACCTATGGCTCCGTCAGGATACCATGGTGAACGGTCAGCCGATACTTACCCTTGAGAACGGGCGCTCGCTCTTCATGGGCGAGGTGCGCCAGATGCTGCCACCCTTCCTCATAGACGGACGCAACACCGCCGAGGTTTTCCTCTCCAATATGGACTACGCTCAGGTCACTGCCGCAGTCGTGGTTCAGGAGTTCATAGACGGGATACAGAACGATTATCTGGCTGACGTACAGAAACGTTACCCAAGCCGTTTCCTGGTATGCGGTATGTGCGAATACCGCAAACCAGGATACTTGGAACAGGCCCGACAGCTCATCGCCGGCGGATTCAGGGCGCTTGCCATTCCCGGACACAGGCTGCAAACTCCTGAAGGACGTGTTATGCTTACCTGCTCCGAGATGATGGATATGTTCCGTCTCATGGAAAAACAGGGCATAATACTCTCAATAACACTGGAGGATGGAGTTCTTCAAGTACCGGAGATGGAAGAGGTCATTCAAGAATGTCCCGACCTTAAAATAGCAATAGGTCATTTCGGTATGGTCACAGTCACCGGCTGGATTGAACAGATACGGCTGGCACGCCACAAAAACGTGATGATAGAATCCGGTGGCATAACATGGCTCTTCAACAGCGAGTTCTACCCGTTTGACGGAGCAATCAGAGCCATACTCGAAGCGGCATCGGAGGTGGGTATGGAAAAACTGATGTGGGGTTCAGACTATCCGCGCACAATAACCGCCATAACATACCGTATGTCCTATGACTTCATACTGAAAAGCCGCGAAATGAGCATCCGGGACAAGGAGTTGTTCCTAGGTCTTAATGCGGCCCGATTCTACGGAATAGAGACTGAAATCAATTTACCTTATATTAAAAATATGTCAGAATGAACCAGACTAAAAAAACAACCGGCACCACCGTTGCGCTGATAATGGTGATGTGCCTCTTCTTCCTGTGGGCAATCAGTAACAACCTGCTCTCACCGGTCGTAAAGAAAATGATGACCCTGTTTGATATCGATCAGGCCAGGGCAGAATTTGTGGAGACCTCATACTGGTTTGCCTATTTCCTCTTCCCTATCCCCATAGCCATGTTCATGAAGCGCTTCAGCTACAAGGCAGGTATTGTTCTGGGACTCCTTATTGCCGCTGCCGGCGGACTATTGTTCCTGCCGGTTACCCGGCTGCACAGCTTCCCGCTATATCTATGTGCATTTTTCGTTGTAGCTACAGGTATGTGCTTCCTTGAGACAGCCGCCAACCCCTACGTCACTGAGTTGGGCGATCCTGCTACAGCGCCCCGCCGCCTCAACCTGGCACAGGCTTTCAATGGACTGGGCGCCTTTATAGCTGCCATGTTTCTGAGTAAAATAATTCTGGGAACCGAGAATACAGGCTCTCTTGAGACCGAGATACACACTTTCCGCATGACATATGCCATTTTTGCCATAGTGCTCATTGTCATAGCAATAATCTTTATTTTCACCAAATTGCCGCGCATCCAGACCGAAACTTCCGAAAAAGACATACACAAGCTGATCTCTTTTAAGGTACTGAAACGCAACCACCTGAGAAACGGCGTGATAGCGCAGTTTTTCTACAATGGCGGCCAGACAGCCTTGAACAGTCTATTTCTGGTTTACTGCATCAACTATGTGGGAATGTCCTATAGCCAGGCAACTACGTTTTTTGGTTTTTATATGCTTTTCTTCCTTCTTGGCCGATGGATTGGCACCACACTGATGGTCAAATTCCGTCCAGAAAACATGCTGGTGGTTTACAGCGTGGCAAGTGTATTACTATGTGTTGTAATATCTGTGATGGGTGGTAAGACAGCCGTATATGCCATGATGGGAATTTCGTTCTTCATGTCAATAATGTACCCCACCCAGTTCTCGCTTGCGATTACCGACCTCAAAGAAGACACCAAGAGCGGGTCGGCATTTCTGGTCATGGCCATAGTTGGTAACTCAATTTTACCTATTCTTACGGCATACGTCCAGAAATCAATTGAGAACCCCAACATTGCATATCTTATCCCACTGGTATGTTTTGTGGTTTGTGGTTGGTACGGTTGGAAAGGACATCGGGTAGTGAATTGATTGGACTCTCTTAACAGCGCTGTGTAATTTTAGATTACAGATATGAGACAGATCAGAATTATTTCAGAGGGGAACATAGTAGTTGAAACCGTACCCAAACCGGTGGCCGGTCAAGGCGAAGTGCTGCTCGACATAAAATATGTGGGGTTCTGCGGTTCTGACCTGAACACCTTTTTAGGTCGCAATTTGATGGCCAAAGAGGCTGTCGTACCCGGCCACGAGATAAGCGCTGTTATAAAGGAGACGGGTGTCGGAGTACCGAATTTTCTCAAACCCGGAATGGCTGTAACGGTCAATCCCTACACAAACTGCGGATATTGTGCGGCATGCCATTCCGGACACGGCAACGCCTGTGAATTCAACGAAACGCTGGGCGTACAGCGTGACGGAGCCATGCGTGACTATATTGTAACAGATTGGCATAAGGTCATTCCCGCGCCCGGAATATCTCTCCGTAACTGTGCTCTGATAGAACCTTTGAGCGTAGGGTTCCATGCTGTGTCACGCGCGGGTGTTACCGATTCTGATACAGTACTGATATTTGGCTGTGGAATGATTGGCGTGGGTGCCATTGTGCGTGCATCGCTCAGGGGAGCCACAGTCATTGCCGTTGACCTGGATGATGAAAAGCTCACTATTGCCCGGCGACTGGGAGCGACATTTACCATAAACTCAAAAACCGAGGACCTGCACTCCACGCTTCAGAATATTACCGGCGGCATAGGTCCCGAGGTCGTGATAGAGGCGGTAGGCAGCGTCTCCACATACCGGACAGCTATTGATGAGGCGGCCTTCTCCGGCAGAGTAGTCTTTATAGGCTATTCCAAAAATGACGTAACCTTTCAGACCGGACTCTTTGTAAAGAAAGAGCTGAACATGTACGGTTCCCGCAATGCCACTACTCTTGATTTTGAAGCTGTCATACGCTATCTGCAAAAAGATAACTGCCCTAAGGATGACCTTATTTCAGCCTGCGTAAAACCCGAAAAGGCTCAGGAGGCCATGCAAAAATGGGCTCAGGAACCCGGTAAGGTTTTTCGTATTCTGGTAGATTTCAATAATCAGTAAACAAAGGACCTATTCCGCAGAGTGCCAGACAAAAGATAACGGATTGACCTCATATAGGTCAATCCGTTATCTTTTTTAATCTTTTACAAATCAGCAACTCACTTGGTTTCAGAATCTTCGAGCTGACGAATCTGCTCCATCAGTTCTTCGGCCTCGGCCTTAAGCGATTCGATATTCTCTCTGATAGAATCTACCAGAGTATTGCCCGAACTGCTGGAAGTGTTGATTGAAGCCAGATTATTCTCGTATATCTGGATCTCATTTTTCTTATTCTCATACTGACGCATCAGTTTGTCACGCGGAGAAGCTGTTTCGCGGGCTGAAGAACCGCGCTGGGAACGACGGCGTGAACGATCGACTCTGACCACATTTGAAAAAGGCTCTATAGCCTCCTTAAACTGGGCGGCAATCTTATCCTTGAGTTTAAACGGAACGAAACCTATATTGTGCCACTCGTCAACCATATCCTGAATAGCATTGATATCTTCATCTGACAAAGATTCCGGGTTATAGCTCTTGAGCTGTGCCAGAATCTCTTTTTTACGCGCCAGATTGTCATTCTCCTCACGTTTTTTGGATGATGTGTTCTTATCACGCTGCTCATAAAAATAGTCACAAGCAGCCATAAACCGTTTCCACAACTGATTGGTGTATTTCTTCTGGACAGGACCTATCTCACGCCACTGTTTTTGGAGTCCGGCAATGATGTCGCCTGTAGCTTTCCAGTCAGTGCTATCTTTGAGTGCTTCAACTTGCTCACACAGAGCTGTCTTCTTTTCCAGATTCTCACCCATATTGCTCTTGGCCTCCTTAAAATACTCTCCTTTACGACGGAAGAATTCATCACAAGCAGCACGGTAACGTTCAAATATCTTCTGGTTATGCTTAGCCGGAGCGTAACCTATGTCTCTCCATTTTTTTTGAAGCGCGAGTACCTCCTGAGTCTTGTAGTTCCAGCTTTGGAAAGTGGTCAGTTTATCATATTCTATACCTTCAATAAGTTCACATATAACAATCTTCTGATCAAGATGCATCTGTTCCCGCTTCTTTATCTCCTCAAAATGCTGCTGGTGTTTACGGTTAATTATGGTTGAAGCAGCCTTGAAACGAGCCCATATCTCCTCTCGGGACTCCCTTGAAACGGGGCCTGTCTCACGGAAATCCTGATGCAGTTTCTGAAGCTTACGGAAAGCCGCAATCACATCGGGTTCATCGGCCAATCTCTCAGCCTCCTCGCATATTGCGGTCTTGGCCTCCATGTTTTTTCGAAAGTCATATTCGCGAAACTCATTATTGAGTCTCTGGATATCGTAAAACTGCTCATTATACTGCTGATATGTCCTCCACAGCTCATTGGCGTGCTCGGCGGGAACCTCCTTGAGCTCTTTCCACTCCTGAGCAATAGCCCTGTATTCACTGTAAGGTGCACCCTCAATATCGGCTTTATCAATAAGCTCCTTGAAACGATCCAGCAGTTCTCTTTTCTTTTTGAGATTCTCTTTCTTTACCACTTCAAGCGCCTCCTGAGCAGCAGCTTTCTTCTTCTTTATTATAGTCATCAGTTTACGATACTGATCTTCAAGCGGATCAATCTCCGGTTTAAATTCCTCAGCCGTTCCTCCACCTGCCACAAAAACAGCGATCTGCTCCTCATTAGCTGCTCTCTGAAGCTTATAGAAAGTCTGCTTCAGGGATTCCAACTCCTGTCTTTTGGCTAAAGATATATCACTTACCATATCCTGAAGCCGCGAGATAATATCTTCACGCGTAACGCTACCTTGTGCCGGATTCTGCGCTTCAGCTTCAGTTTTTTCTGTTTCTTTATGTAAGTTTGGTGTGTTCAATTCCTCATTCATCTTCCCGGGAAATTAATACATTGTTTGTATGATGCAAATAAAAGAAATTTATATCAAATTCGCTAATTTTTTTATTAATTTTACTAAAAAACCAATTGTATCAATATATAAGCATAGTAATGACCACCATATAAATATTCATACCCAAAAGGTCATTGCCAATCTGTACGAACGGACCGGTAGCTATTGCAGGGTCAATATTGATCTTCTCAAAAAGCAGCGGAAGCAGTGTTCCCCAGAGTGTTGCCACAATCACTAGAATAAACATAGTTATAGGTACGGCATAGGTAACAGGGTCTGCCAGACCGAAAGCGAAAACGTTATATACAAAGACCAAAAGCGATAATGCGATTGCATTCATTAAGGCTACGGCTGACTCTTTGAAGACCTGTCTCAAGATGTTCGAAGTGTTAAGTGAACCGTTTGCCAATCCCTGTACCACCAAAGCCGATGACTGTGTACCCACATTCCCGCCTGTACCCCCAATCAATGGAATGAAGAAGAGCAGTGATGTAAAAGCGGCAAACGACGATTCGAAATGTTCCAGAAGTTTGGAATTCAAGATTCCCCCAAAAATACCTATAAGCAACCAGGGAACACGCGACCACATCTGACGAAAAACACTATCGGCAGGCTCAACGTAGCCGGTAAGACCCGATGCCATCTGATAGTCATGCTCCTGCTGTTCACGTAACTCATCAATCACATCATCAACGGTTATCTGTCCCTGCAGTCTGCCTATACTGTCAATAACCGGCACCGATACCAGATTATATTTTTCAATCAACTGTACCACTTCATCAATCGGCGTTTCCACTCTCGTACTTATCAAATCTTCATCCATCACATATTTCACCTTCGAAACCGATGGATTGGTTATCATCTTCTTCAACGGGAACACACCTTTCAGGCGACCGTCATCGTCAACCACATACACATTATATATATCATCAAGGTCTTCGGCTTGTTTACGCATCTCCTGCAAACACTCCGGCATACTCATATTCTCATTGACCACAACCATTTCTGTAGCCATAAGTCCACCGGCAGAATCCTCATCGTACTGCATGAGATCAACAATGTCGCTGGCCTGCTCGATGTCGTCTATATGAGCAAGTACCTCCTCCTGTTTCTCCTCATCCAAATCCTGTATAATATCGACAGCATCATCGGTCTCCATATTGTCGATGAACTTTTTGGCAATTACCTCCGAAGGCAGTTCATCCAACAGACGTTTCCGATTATCCTCGTCCATTTCGACCAAGACGTCAGCTGCCGTCTCATTGTCCAACTGATGATAAATTAAACGGGCATCATCAACATTGAGCATATCACACAGCTCGGCTATATCGGCCGGATGCATATCATCCAAGATGATTTTCAACTTTACCGCATCCTGATTCTCAATTATTTCAATAATGTTATCCAGAAATTCCTTCTCCATAGTTCTGAATATTTTGCGACCCCCAAAACGGAGCCAGTAAAAAAATTTCGATAAATTATCTCTGTTTGTATTGTTTCTCCGTCACGCTTTGAGCGAATCGATCATATTAGNNTATGAAGTCTTCGACAGAAAGCTGCTCGGGACGTTTTTCCAGGTAAGGACAATCCATAGGTAGAGGGACATCCTTCTCACAGACCTGCCTTAGTGAGTTGCGTATCATCTTTCGGCGCATTCCAAAAGTAGTTTTAACTACTTTCTTAAAGAGCATCTTATCGCAACCTAGCGAAACACGGTCGTTCCTTGTCATCCTTATGACGGCACTTTTGACTTTAGGAGGCGGATCAAACACCTTTTCGTCCACCGTAAAGAGGTATTCGGTATTATACCATGCCTGGATCAGTACACTCAGTATGCCGTACTCCTTGTTCCTGGGTCCCGAACAGATACGTCGGGCTACTTCACGCTGCAACATACCCGTGCAACATGGTATAAGCGCCATATTATCAAGCATTTTGAAGAGTATCTGACTAGATATATTGTAAGGGTAGTTACCCGTAAGGACGAATTGGCGGCCGTCGAAAAGACTTTGCAGGTCAAGTTTGAGGAAATCACTCTCAATTATATCCAAATCGGGATAGTTCTCGCGCAGATAGAGAACCGATTCACTGTCAATCTCAACAACTTTCAGCTGACGACCCTTCCGGTAGAGGAATTGAGTCAGAACACCCGTTCCGGGTCCTATTTCAAGAATCGGAAGGTCGGCACACAGATCAACGGTACCGGCAATTGCCCGAGCGATATCCATATCCCTCAGGAAATGTTGGCCTAATGCTTTTTTCGGTCTTACTGTCCGCATCAAAGTCGTCCATATGGAATCATTTGGGTTAAACTTAAGGCAAAAATAACCGGAACTCCGGTCCTCGTACCGATTATCCTTCTATCTTTGCATTTTGCTATCTTTGCATTTTGAATACTGACCTTCCGTAAGCATTCAAGCGGCAAAGGTAAAAAAAAATTCATAGTGAACCACGCACAATGAAAAAGATTGTTTCAACGACACTCAAGATACTTATACCGTTGTTAATAGCGGCTCTGATACTATATTTCACGTATAGGAACTACGATTTTTCACGCTTAGCAAATGATATTAAGCGTATTAACTGGCATTGGCTGGCCGCAGCACTTGCCTTCAGTGCCTTTGGTCCGTTATTTCGTGGCTTGAGATGGAATCTGCTGCTGGAACCCATAGGTCATAAAGTGCCTCGTAAAGATACCGTACTAACAGTTTTTACCGGTTATGCGACCAATATAGTAATTCCGAGAGTGGGTGAGGTGTTCCGCTGCAGCATACTTGAACGCAATGCCGGTGTCCCGTTCAGTAAAGGTTTGGGAACACTTGTAGCCGAAAGGGTTGTAGATGCGTTTCTGCTCGTGTTAATTACACTGGCCGGTATCCTTTCGCAATTTAAACAATTCAAACTTTTAATAAATCCTGACAACACCTCCCCTGCAGCCGAAGCGGAGACGTTGCTCATATCCACATCCGAATCGGACATTCCGTTTTTCCGGAGTCCTACATTTTTGTGGATAATAGTCATACTCTCTCTGATTTTACTATTATGGCTGTACCACCGTAAATTCCATCTTGGATATAAGATAAAGAATTTCATCAGAGAGTTTAAGGAAGGATTTCTCTCTCTGCGACATATAAGCCGATTGCCTCTTTTTATATTCTATTCTATCGGCATATGGGTGTGTTATTACTTGGAGCTCTATCTGGCTTTCTACAGCCTGCCTTCGACGGCGGCAATAGGACCGCTGGCCGGATTCGCATGCTTTGCAGTCAGCAATGTGGCCGTATTGATCCCTACTCCGAACGGAGCCGGTCCGTGGAACTTTGCAATAGTCAAGATGCTCGGTATATACGGCGTACCGGAAATTGATGCTCAGCCTTTATCGCTTGTACTGCACTCTTGCCAGACAATAATTTATCTGCTTTGTGGTTTGATAGCCTGGATTGTACTGAAAATCATCCACCATTTCGATGAACCTCAGCAGAAGAGAACAGTGAAAACGAAACAAATAAAAATATAACTATGGATCATCCTGAAAACAGCGAAGAATATAAGGGAATTAAGGTTAGCAGCGGAGTTGTCCAACCGGATTCTGTAAATCCCTACTTCAGGAAACACCGCCAACGCAAACCAAAACTGTCAGCATCGGAATTTGTCGAAGGTATTCTGAAAGGCGACATAACAATACTGAGCCGCGCAGTAACCCTGATTGAGAGCCTGCGGCCCGAACATCAGACTATAGCCCGAGAGGTAATTGAAAAATGCCTTCCCTACTCGGGTAACTCTGTACGCATAGGCATAAGCGGTGTTCCGGGTGCAGGCAAAAGCACTTCGATAGACACATTCGGGATGCACGTCTTAAAGGAGGGTGGCAAGTTGGCCGTACTTGCCATAGACCCCAGTTCGGAACGCACCAAAGGAAGCATTTTAGGTGATAAAACCCGCATGGAACGCCTGACCGCACATCCTAACGCCTTTATCCGTCCCAGTCCATCGGCCGGTTCTCTTGGTGGAGTGGCACGTAAAACCCGTGAAACTATAATACTGTGCGAAGCCGCCGGTTTTGACAAGATATTCGTGGAGACAGTGGGTGTAGGTCAGGGTGAGACCGCCGTCCATTCAATGGTGGATTTCTTCCTCTTCATACAATTGACCGGTATGGGCGATGAACTGCAGGGTATAAAACGGGGCATAATGGAGATGGCCGACGGTATTGTCATAAACAAGGCTGACGGCGACAACAAACAAAACGCCGAAATTGCAGCCAACCTGTTCCGCAACGTCCTGCATCTGTTCCCCGCTCCAAAAAGCGGTTGGACTCCGCAGGTACTCACCTACTCGGGATTCTACGGGTATCGGATAAAAGAGGTATTTAATATGATATGGAGTTACATTGACTTCGTTAAGGAGAACGGTTTTTTTGAGCACCGCCGCAACGAACAGGCCAAATATTGGATGTACGAGAGTATAAACGAATCACTTAAAAATGATTTTTATAACCATCCCGAAATAGCGGAAAGACTTGTTGATGCCGAAAAAAGGGTTTTGTCAGGCAAGCAAACTTCATTTGAAGCAGCACAGGACCTTCTGGATTTCTATCAGTCTGAAAAAAGACGGTTTTGATGAAAAAAATTCTTATTGACCTTTCTATTCTCAAGCACATTGACTGCGGATTAGGGCAGGTAGCATACAATTATGCCAAATATTTCGAAAAGAATGCAGGAAGTATGGATTTTGAGGTTCATCTGCTGGTTCCAAAACGTTACGTAGGAGCCTTTGGAAAGGATGTCCATTATCATATCAGTAACAAAATATACACCATATTCCCGTTTCTGTTTCCCAAATTTGACCTTTGGCATTCGATTCACCAGTTAAGCCGCTTCAAGCCCTCGCGGAGATCAACAAAACAGATTCTGACTATCCATGACATCAATCTTATATATGAGAAAAGAGGTCTGAAGAGAGAAAAATATGCTCAATACTTCGAAAAAAAGATACAACGCGCAGACAGATTAGTATCTATCTCACAGTTCACCAGAACAGATGTCATGAAGCATTTTCCAACTGATAAGCCCATCACGGTCATTTATAACGGAGTGGAATTCAGCCCCGTATCATCCGGAACAATGCCTGACATACCTGTCCTGACAGAAAAGAAGTTCCTCTTTTCAATCGGACAAATAAGGTGGAAAAAGAATTTTCACGTAATGCTGGATGCAATGAAACTGATGCCTGAATACAACCTGATAATCTCAGGAAGCGTCAGCACCGATTATGCCGAAATGATAAGAAAAAGGATTGCCGATGAAAAAATAGAGAACATTTTTCTTACAGGTAATATCAAACACTCTGAAAAAGTATGGCTGTATGCTCATTGTGAAGCCTTTGTTTTCCCATCTCTGTTCGAAGGTTTCGGATTGCCGGTAATTGAAGTCATGTCATTCGGGAAGCCGGTCATCTCATCGGACAAGACTTCATTAAAGGAGATAGGCTCAAACCATGTGTTCTTTCTGAAAAATTTCCAACCCGAACATATTGCAGAAAAAATTAGAGAAGCTATTGATTCATATAAGAAGAATCCGAAAATGGTTACAGAAAATGAAAACTACGCAAAAGGATTCACATATGACAATCACATGGCAAGCTATATCAGTATCTACCGCGAACTGCTCATGCTTTCCACTTAAATTCGGAGATTGTGAATATCTGTCATGTGCGCTGCATATACACAAAAAAAACGCACGAATACGTTTTTCTGCTGGGCTACCCGGACTCGAACCAGGAAAGGCAGGACCAGAATCTGCAGTGTTACCATTACACCATAGCCCAAACTCTGCTAAAAAGCGGTGCAAATATACGGTATTTTTTGTAAATTCAAACAATTTGGCACATTTTTGCGCATATTCATTAAAGGGAAAAACGGGTAGTGTTACATTTAGTGTGTCTCTAGTCTAAATCCTCTATTAGCCTTGTTGCAAAATTATTCTTTTTTTCCTTTTTCACCTCAT
>DDLZ01000039.1:17842-18653 GCA_002340405.1 Bacteroidales bacterium UBA2559 | reverse complement strand
AATCCGTGTATCAGCCATTTTTCTTTCGGTTTCAGGGTTTTCCTCAATCTGATCACTCTGTCAAAATCCTTTACAACATGTAAGATCATGGGTTTGCAGTGTTTTTCACTGAGTTCTACCTGACGCAAGAAGGCATCCTCCTGTATTTGTATCGAAGGGCCGCGCAATCGATCGAACCCGCACTCTCCCAGGGCGAGAACCCGGGGATGGGCGAGCAGCGGCTCCAGAGCATCAAGTAGGGTCCTGCTATTATCCGTTACATACCAGGGATGAAGACCGGCGGAATGCCAATGGCCCTCTCGTAGCAGAGACTTGTCGCAATCTATGCAGACGAGGGCCGAACCGACTTCCAAGGGGAAAGTATGAGTATGTATATCCTTTATCCGCATAGAGTATTAAGGCACCGGGTCGTATCCGAAACCACCGCCCGGACGACACCGAAGCAGCCTTCGAAGAGCAAGCCAAAAACCCTTGAAAGGACCGTGTTTTTTTATTGCCTCAATTGCATATTCCGAACAGGTCGGGACGAAACGGCAGGAAGGAGATGTAAAGGGGGATATAAACTTACGATAAAAGCGTATGGGCAGTATTAGCAACCACCCTAGAATTTCTAAGATTTTTTTTGACAAAATCCGAATAAAACCGACCCCGTCAGATTTAGATGGACGCTTTTTCATACTGATTCGTTTTCGACATTCAAATGAGAGATGAGTCTGTCAACAGCCGACCGTAACCTGACTTTCAGACGGGCGCTCTCCCAAATGACACTGTCGGTAAACAGAAAGCCCAACAACAGACCGCTCCCACGCTG
>DDLZ01000039.1:0-17774 GCA_002340405.1 Bacteroidales bacterium UBA2559 | reverse complement strand
ACAAGCCGTATAGGGAAAATGCCGATTGAATGGTTCCCCTCAGTAAAGAGACGGTCTATAAGCTTTTTGCTGCACAGACGCTCATTTTTGCCGAAACTGAAGGTATTGTTCATTTGTATAAAATAACAGAGGCCCCTTCCGGTTACGGCAGTATGGTTAGGGACCTGTTAAATATAAGACCTTATCTTGCGGTTTCCGACAGATATTTATCAATTGCAGCCGACATGGAGGTTATACCCGGAACCGGAGCCTCAATATCAAGACGGAATCCTGCATCTGTTATGGCCTTAGCAGTAGTCTGACCGAAACATCCTATAATCTTGTCTCCCTGAACAAAATCGGGAACATTCTCCAGAAGCGAATCTATTCCCGCAGGACTGAAGAAGACCAGCATGTCAAAATCCTTAAGCTCATTAGCATCCACCTCATTGCTGACCGTACGGTACATTACAGTTTCAGTATGAGCTATTTTGTTAGCAATAAGAAGAGACCTGAGTTCATCGGTATGAACATTAGACATGGGGATAAGGTATTTTTCACCTTTATGCTTCAAAATAGGAGCCAAAAGATTGTCAACTTTGCCGGTGGTACCAAAGAAGACCTTACGCTTCCTATATTGAACATACTTCTGTATGTATAAGGATACCGTTTCCGTAATGCAGAAGTACTTCATGTCGTCAGGCACATTAATCCTCAACTCTGCACACAAGTTGAAGAAGTGGTCAATTGCATGACGGGAGGTGAAGACCACAGCCGTATGGTCCAAAATTGAAACTCTTTGCTGTCTGAACTCCTTGGCAGAGAGCTTTTCTACACGAATAAATGGTTTGAAAACGAATTCGACACCATACTTGTCAGCCAAATCAAAATAGGGTGATTTGCCTGACGTCGGCTGAGGCTGGGAAATAAGAATTCTTTTTATTTTCAAAATTTACGCTTTTAAATGATACAATACTATTTGGTAAACATCAGACCGGCCAAAGCCAAAGGGCTGAATTCAAGCGCACAAAGGTAGAAAAAAAAACTCAAACCGGTATGCTCGTTTTTAAATAACGCACTTTTTAGTTTGTAAATAACTCCTACTTCCATGAAAACCACTATTAAAACGGCCAAAGCCAGACCGAATAAGCCGGGTAGTCTAAAAAAGAAAATAAGTAGAGGAATAACGAGAAAGAGCGCTCCGAATATTGCAAAGACCATGGTAAAAAAACCGTTCCAGCGGGAAGGTTTCACGGTGAATGCCCCTTTTTTATATAAGATCCCGTTTACCGTCGAATAAAGAATGATCTTTAGCAGATAGAACAACAGAGCAAAAATAAAAAATTTGAGCAGGTGAAGCATCTCCTTTCCCACAGGGATATTCCCGGCTGCGGTCAATGAAAAGCACATGAGTGCAAAGGAGAGGCAGGACTGCAGAATCAATAAGACCTTATGAAAAAAACCGGATGCCGGATATCTGATCTCATTGTCAGCGCTCTTGAACCTGTACATAGAGGAAAGGGAATCCTGAAAATCTCTCCTTAACGGCTCTACGGTAATTATCATGAGCAGAACGGTCACAATAAAAGTCAGAAGAATCAGGTCATCGGCCGCCAATTCCTCCGAGAATATTTGAAGCAGAGATACAGTCAACATGGCAGACTAATTATATTTTCCAACCGGGCAGGTCCGGTCTTCTTCATCTATGATCTCCATTGCCTCTTCGGGGGTGTTTACAACCCTCCATACAGATTTGTACTCCTCTTTCATAAAGTTGAGCTTGACAGCATAGTCAAAAAAATCCAGAAGCTTATTGTAATAACCGTCGGTATTGAGAATGATCAGGGGTTTACTACAGAGTCCAAGGGTCTTCCAGGTGATTACTTCAAGCAGCTCCTCCATCGTTCCGGTTCCTCCCGGCAGGGTCACAATGGCATCGGCCATATCGGCCAGCTTTTGCTTACGCTCATGCATGTCGTCGGTCTCTATCACTTTGGACAACCCACCGTGCATCCAGCCGTTCTCAACCATAAATTTGGGAATGACTCCTATAACGGTGCCGCCGTTGTCCAACACCCCATCTTCGACAGAAGCCATCAATCCCGTATTACCTCCTCCGGTAAGAACGGTTCTGTCCGACAAGGCCATCAGCCGGCCAAGACGGTAAGCTGCATCGGCAAAAGATTTGTCGATTTTTGAACTTGAGGCTCCGTAAACCGTGATTGTTTTTCTAAAAGGTTTCATATATGTCTATAATCTATATCTGCTCTGCAATTATAACCGCTCTACAACTATATTCTATTCCTGCCTTTTCAATAACGGTAATGTTCAGGCTTGTATGGGCCATCGACAGGGACCCCGATGTAATCGGCCTGAGCCTGAGTCAGTTTAGAAAGGCGCACCCCGATTTGCTCCAGATGGAGCCGGGCAACCTCTTCATCGAGATGTTTGGGCAGACGGTAAACATCGACCGGATATTNNCAACCCAGATTGACAAGACGCCCGTCGGCCAGAAGAATTATGCTGTGCCCATCGGGGAAAAAATACCTGTCCACCTGCGGTTTTATATTCTGACATTTTATACCGGGGAACCGTTTGAGCCTCTCTACCTGAATCTCGCTGTCGAAGTGGCCTATGTTACAGACGATAGAGAGGTCGGGCATGACCTCCATGTGTTCCACAGTGATGACATCGATATTGCCGGTGGTGGTCACAAAAATATTACCCTGCGGAGCGGCCTCCTCCATAGTCACGACTTCGAAACCCTCCATTGCAGCCTGCAAAGCGCAGATGGGATCAATCTCGGTCACCAGAACCCTGGCGCCATAGGAGCGCAGACTCTGAGCGCAGCCTTTACCCACTTCGCCGTAACCGCACACCACGCAGACTTTCCCGGCAATCATTATGTCGGTAGCCCGTTTGATACCGTCGGCCAGCGACTCCCTGCATCCGTACAGGTTGTCGAACTTGCTCTTGGTTACCGAATCATTCACATTGAAGGCGGGGAAGAGCAGCTCACCGTGTTGACGCATCCGGTAAAGTCGGTGAACTCCGGTGGTGGTCTCTTCGCTCACGCCGCAGATATTTTCCGCCATCTTTTGCCAATAGTCTCCTCCTTTGGCGACTGCCACCTTTTTAAGTATCGCAAGCAGTTCACGCTCGTCCTCGGAGGAAGCTTCATACTCCAGCGCCGACGGGTCCTGCTCGCCCCTGACACCCATATGTGCCATCAAAGTGGCATCACCGCCGTCATCGACTATCAGATCGGGACCGCCGCCGTCCGGAAAATTGAAAGATTGAAGCATACACCACCAGTACTCCTCGATCGTCTCGCCTTTCCAGGCAAAGACCGCAGCGCTTCCCGCAGCCGCAATAGCCGCAGCCGCATGGTCCTGGGTTGAGTATATGTTGCATGAGCACCAGCGCACCTCGGCGCCCAACTCATAAAGCGTCTCAATAAGAACGGCCGTCTGTATGGTCATATGCAGTGAACCCATTATACGGGCGCCTTTCAAAGGCTTGGTGTCACGATATTTTTCCCGCAAAGCGATAAGGCCGGGCATCTCCTTTTCGGCCATATCTATCTCTTTCCGGCCGAAATCGGCCAATCCTATATCTGCCACCTTGTAGGGCTGCTTTGTGTAAAGTTTATCCATTTAAAACAAAGATTATGCCTTCTTTATACTTTTAAACGGCAAATTTAATGCAAATGAGAGTAAAAAACAATTTGTTTGCGGTGTTTGCCCGTCAATGTTGAGCTCTTAGTAAAATCCAAAAAAAAGAGGGTTGACACTATTTGCCAACCCTTCTCTCTTTTCTGTTTAGCCTTACCTGCGCAGACCCAGCTCCTTGACGATTGCGCGGTAACGCTCAATATCCTTATCTTTGAGATAGTTGAGCAAAGCGCGACGCTTACCGACAAGCTTGGTCAGAGCCCTTTCAGTGCTATAATCCTTACGGTTCTCCTTAAGATGTTCCGTCAAATGGGAAATACGGTATGAAAACAGGGCTATCTGGGACTCAGGGGACCCGGTATCCGTGTTGGACTTTCCGTACTTTCCAAAGATCTCTTGTTTTGTTTCTTTGTCTAAATACATTTTCTCTAACTGTTTATGAAAACTGGTTTAGCGGGCGCAAAGATACGGCTTCTTTTTCAATACACAATGTTTTTCTAATATTTTCACGTAACTTTGCCGCCGAATTCGGAACATGCCNNGTTACAGTAAGCATAGGTAAACAACACTGAATGAACATAAGGAACATAGCCATAATAGCACACGTCGATCACGGAAAGACCACTCTGGTTGACAAAATGATGATAGCGGGAAACCTGTTCCGCGAGAATCAGACCAAAGGAGAGCTTATGCTTGACAACAACGACCTGGAGCGCGAACGGGGAATAACCATTCTCTCCAAAAACGTATCAATTACCTACAAGGAGACTAAAATAAATATCATAGATACCCCGGGACACTCGGATTTCGGAGGTGAGGTGGAGCGTGTGCTGAATATGGCCGACGGCTGTATCCTGTTGGTCGATGCTTTCGAAGGTCCTATGCCTCAGACACGTTTCGTCCTTCAGAAGGCTCTGGAAATAGGACTAAAGCCCATAGTTGTAGTTAATAAGGTAGATAAGCCCAACTGCCGGCCCGATGAGGTGTATGAGATGGTCTTCGACCTGATGTTCGCACTGGACGCCACCGAAGAGCAACTGGACTTTCCCATACTCTACGGCTCGGCAAAATATAACTGGATGAGCGTTGACTGGAAAGAGCCTACCGACAACATATATCCTCTGCTCGATGCCATAATCGAACATATCCCCGCTCCAAAAAGTGAGGAGGGGACGCTTCAGATGCTCATTACATCGCTAGATTATTCGCCATATACCGGCCGTATAGCTGTGGGACGGATAAATAGGGGCAGTCTAAGCGAAGGTATGTCATGCCTTCTGGCACACAGAGACGGTTCTATGGAGAAGGTAAAGATAAAGGAGGTTCACACCTTTGAGGGTATGGGGCATAAAAAAATCCGCTCGGTCGATGCCGGCGATATCTGCGCCATAGTGGGTCTGGAGAGGTTTGAGATAGGCGACACCGTTTGCGATGCCGATAATCCCGAGCCGCTGCCTCCCATAGATATTGACGAGCCTACAATGAGTATGCTCTTTTCAATAAACGACTCTCCGTTCTTTGGCAAAGAGGGGAAATATGTGACTTCAAGACATATTCAGGAGCGTCTGAATCTGGAGCTGGACAAGAATCTGGCACTGAGGGTAAAACCTGCCGGAGACGAAAGCAAATGGATTGTTTTCGGACGCGGCGTCCTGCATCTTTCAATTCTGATCGAGACGATGCGCCGGGAAGGATATGAGCTGCAGGTAGGTCAGCCTCAGGTTATCATGAAGGAGATTGAGGGTGCAACATGCGAACCCATTGAAGAACTTACCATAAGCGTCCCCGAAGAGTTCGCAAGTAAAATGATTGACCTTGCCAGCAAACGGAAAGGCGAGATAACATCAATGGATACCCAAGGAGATCGCGTAGTGATAGTTTTTGAGATACCTTCACGCGGTATCATAGGACTCAGGACAAATGTCCTTACGGCATCGCAGGGCGAAGCCGTTATGGCTCACCGTTTCAAAGAGTACCAGCCTTACAAGGGAGATATTGAACGCCGCCTGAACGGTTCGATGGTAGCAATGGAGACCGGAACAGTCTATGCATATGCGCTGGACAAGCTTCAGGAGCGCGGAAAGTTTTTCGTCAGTCCGCAAGATGAGGTCTATGCCGGTCAGGTGGTGGGTGAACATGTCCACGAAAAAGATCTGGTAGTCAACGTAAGCAAGAGCAAGCAACTGACCAATATGCGCGCAAGCGGTACGGACGAAAAAGCTCATCTGGCACCTCCCATAGTTTTTTCGCTTGAGGAGGCTCTTGAGTATATCAAGAACGATGAGTATGTGGAGGTGACACCCAAAAGCATGCGTATTAGAAAAATAATATTGGATGCCGCCGAAAGGAAAAGAGCCGCCAAAGAATAAATTAGGTAACACAGCTAAGTTATATATGAAGAGGTATATTGTCCGGTTTCTGCCGATTCTGATTTTGCTCCTGTTGTCGGCGGCTGCGTGCAACAGGAACAGGAATCTGTTTGTCCTGCACGGGACATTAAGCGGCAACAGTTCGGAATCGGTCGTATATGTTCTTGGAATTGACAACCGCTTTGACAGGATAGATACCATCAGCTTTACAGGAGAGAGATTTGTCTGGTCCTTTACCCCCGATACCGTGACTCCGCTGCTGCTGATCCTGCCCGACGGAAGGGAGCAGGCTCTATTTGCCGAAAAAGGCATTGAGGCATCGCTGTTTGTTCCTGACAGCGGCGAGACTATGGTTCAGGGCGGATACTGCAATGATTCATATCAGGCCTTCAAATCGGCGGCCGCGAATGACACGGCCGTAAATCAGATCTACACCCGCATTGACTCTTTTATAACAGCCGACCCCTTCAGTGAAGTCACCCCTATGCTGCTTTACGAATATATGGTCAAAAAACACCATGCAAAGCAGTTGGATATTGACAACCTGATAAAAAAGATGAGCGGCAATATGCAGGATTGCCCCTTCATCGGCGATTTGAAATCGGGATTCGGAGCCGAGCTGACCGGCAACTACTATGTCTCGGGAATCTTCCTCAATGACACTACAATGCAGAGGATCTCTTTCTCCAGTGTGGCTGAAAACGAACATCTGGTTGTATGCGTATGGGCGTCGTGGAATGAGAAGAGCGATGAGGCCAGAAAAAAACTCTCGCTCCTTTCGGAATACTATGCCGACCGCAAATTTACCATAGCGGACATATCTATCGACACAAATCTTGAACGGTGGAAAGAGGCGGTAAAAAAGGATACGGTGGAGTGGGTCTCCTATTGTGACACCGAAGGGTGGAACAGCCGGCTGCTGCGGGACGGCTTAGTAGAGGAGCTTCCGGTCTATATACTCTTTTCCGGCCTGAAACGCATTATTCTGAAGACCGGTTCGCTTGAGGAGATGGATGTCCGCCTTGATGCGGAGCTTCCGCTTAAAGAGAGAACCGACAGGATAACTCCCAGAAAATATCGCATCACAGGTTTGTGATTCTCAGCTCTCTTAACTACCTTTGAAGTGCGGTTTGAACAGCCTTTCCGCACCCGATTACCGTAAAAGACACTGCTTAAAAGAGAAATACCATGCTTGTAAAAGTTTTCGGGGCGGCTGTCCAGGGGATAGACGCCTATGTTGTAACCATCGAAGCAAACACCTCCCGGGGTATCAGATTCTTTCTTGTGGGTCTTCCCGACATTGCCGTCAAGGAGAGCCATGAACGTATTGTATCGGTATTCAATGTAAATGGGTACAAGTTCCCCTCATGTCAGATAATCATCAATATGGCCCCTGCCGACATACGTAAGGAGGGGGCCTCCTATGACCTTCCGCTGGCAATTGGCATTATGGCGGCGGCAGGTCAGATCAATACCGGCAGTCTGAGCAGATATATAATAATGGGCGAAATGGGGCTTGACGGTACTCTGCAACCTATAAAGGGGGCTCTTTCGATAGCCATGAAAGCCCGCACCGAAGGGTTTGAAGGGGTTATACTGCCCATTCAAAATGCACCGGAAGCTGCCGTAATCGAGGGGATTGATGTTTACGGAGCAAAAAACATCCGCGAAGTGGTCGATCTGCTGAATGATGCTCCGGATAAGATAGGGAAAACCTTAAAGCCCGGGTTTGAAGATACGGAATCGGCGGTGTCGCAGAGATGCGATTTTGCCGACATCAAGGGGCAGATTGCAATCAAACGGGCGATTGAAGTGGCTGCCGCAGGCGGACATAATATGATCATGATAGGTCCGCCCGGAAGCGGCAAATCCATGATTGCCAAGGCACTTCCCTCCATCCTGCCTCCGCTGACCGAAGACGAGAGCATAGAAACCACCCGAATACACTCGGTAGCCGGCTTTACCGGTCACGGCTCAACACTTATCACCGAGAGGCCTTTTCGCAATCCTCACCATACCATAACCGGTGTGGCGCTGACCGGCGGGGGCAGCAACGCCCGCCCCGGCGAGATAAGTCTGGCCCACAACGGGGTTCTCTATCTTGATGAACTTCCGGAATTTGCACGCTCATCACTAGAGGTGCTGCGCCAGCCGCTTGAAGACAGGACAATAGTGATTTCAAGAGCCAAATACAGGGTTGAATATCCCGCATCGTTTATGCTGGTGGCATCGATGAATCCCTGTCCCTGCGGTTATTACAACCACCCCACCAAGGAGTGCCACTGCACTCCGCCCCTTATAGAGCGTTATCTGAGAAAGATTTCCGGTCCGCTGATGGACCGCTTTGACCTTCAATGCGAAATCCTCCCGGTAGGCTTTGAGGATATTTCGTCAAGTCAAAAAGGAGAGTCAAGTCTCTCGATACGCGAAAGAGTGATTAAAGCCCGTCGGATCCAGGCCTCCCGTTTCGTCGCTGAAAAGGGCGTTTACTGCAATGCCCAGATGAGTTCGCGTCTGTTGCGCAGATACGCCCTGGCCGAACCCGCCGGCTTGCGTATTCTGGGTGAAGCTATGAACCGGCTAAACCTTTCGGCACGGGCATACGACCGTATCTTGAAAGTGGCCCGCACCATAGCCGACATGGAACAGTCCCGCACCATAGAACCTTCCCACATTGCCGAAGCTGTCGCCTACCGCAGTCTGGACCGCGGAACGTGGGGACACTTGTAGTCCTCCGGACCGTGAAACGTGCAGACACTTATAGCCGTCAACCATGTCTCTCTCAAATAAAGGGAGCCAAAATCACGGATTTGTCTGAATAATAGTGTAAATTCGCGGGTTGAAAGAAAAAAGAGATTGAAGATGAAAAAATTCAAGAGGATTCTGGTTACATCGGCCCTGCCCTACGCCAACGGGCCGCTTCACATAGGACATCTGGCCGGCGCATACGTTCCGGCCGACATATACGTGCGTTACCAGCGACTCAAAAAGGCTGACGTATTATTCATAGGCGGCAGCGACGAACACGGTGTGCCTATAACCATCCGCGCCAAGAAGGAGGGTGTCACGCCCAAGGAGATAATTGACCGCTACCACTACCTGATGAAAGAGACCTTCAAGGGTATGGGTATTTCATACGATTTTTACGGACGTACCAGCTCCGAGGTTCACCATAAGCTGGCATCGGATTTTTTTCGCAAACTTTACGATAACGGCAAGTTCATAGAGAAGACCTGCGAACAGTACTATGACGAAGAGGCGCGCATGTTCCTTGCCGACCGCTACATAACGGGTGAATGTCCCTGCTGCCACCACGAAAAGGCTTACGGCGACCAGTGCGAGAAGTGCTGTACTTCACTCTCGCCCACCGATCTTATCAATCCGGTAAGCACCGTTTCCGGCAGCAAACCCGTGATGAAAGAGACCACACACTGGTATCTGCCGTTGGAACAGTATCAGGAGTGGCTGGAAAAATGGATCCTTGAGGAGCATAAAGAGTGGCGTCCCAATGTTTACGGTCAGTGTAAGAGCTGGCTGGATATGGGTCTGCAGCCGCGTGCCGTGAGCCGCGACCTGGACTGGGGAATCCCCGTACCGGTGGATAATGCCGAAGGCAAGGTCCTTTACGTCTGGTTCGATGCTCCGATAGGCTACATAAGCAACACCAAGGAGTTCTGCGACCAAAACCCCGAACGCGGCAGTTGGGAGACTTGGTGGAAAGAGCCCGACACCCGTATTGTACATTTCATCGGCAAGGACAACATTGTCTTCCACTGCATTGTCTTTCCTGCCATGCTGAAGGCCGAGGGCACCTTTACGCTGCCTGACAATGTGCCCAGCAACGAGTTTTTGAATCTGGAGGATGACAAGATCTCCACATCGCGCAACTGGGCAGTCTGGGTGGACGAATATCTGGAAGACTTTCCCGGCAAGGCCGATGTGATGCGTTATGTGCTCACAGCCAATGCCCCCGAGACAAAGGATAACAATTTTACATGGAAAAATTTCCAGGCTCACAACAACAACGAGTTGGTGGCCATCTTCGGCAACTTTGTAAACCGCGCTCTTGTGCTAACCGACAAGTATTTTGGCGGCATTGTGCCCCCTTGCGGAGAGCTTACCGACTATGACCGCAACACCCTGAAAGAGTTTGACGAAGTCAAACAACAGTTGGAGTCGCTTCTGGATAACTTCAAGTTCCGCGATGCTCAGAAAGAGGCTATGAACCTGGCCCGCATCGGCAACAAGTATCTTGCCGACACCGAGCCCTGGAAGCTGGCCAAAACAGATATGAAACGTGTGGAGACCATACTTAATCTGTCGGTCCAGATGGTAGCCAACCTCTCCATAGCTTTTGAGCCGTTCCTGCCTTTCTCATGCGAGAAACTGCGCAAGATGATAGCCCTTGAAGAGGTCCGGTGGGAAGATCTGGGCAGCTTTGACCTGATGGAAGCCGGACACAAACTCTGTAAGCCCGAGCTTCTGTTTGAGAAGATTGAGGACGATGCAATTGAGGCACAGATTCAGAAACTGTTCAAACAAAAGAAGGAAGCGGCGGAGAATGGGGCAGAGTCACAACCTGCAAATCCGATAAAACCCGACATAGAGTTCCCGGAGTTTGAAAAAATGGATTTGCGCATAGGCACTGTGCTGGAGTGTACCAAAGTACCCAAGGCCGACAAACTGCTACAATTCCGCATTGACGACGGACTGGGATGCCGCACAATAGTTTCAGGCATAGCAGATTGGTATAAACCTGAGGATCTGGTAGGCAAACAGGTCTGCTTCATTGCCAATCTGGCTCCGCGCAAGATACGCGGCATAGAGAGTCAGGGCATGATACTGAGCGCCTCTGATGCTGCTGACGGCTCCTATGCAGTGATCACAGTACAAAGAGCTGTCAAGCCCGGCAGCGAGGTCTGCTAAGAGAGATATGAGTACAGTCGGAGTCATACTTGCCGCAGGCTCCGGTTCAAGAACCGGTCTGACCATCCCCAAACAGTTTCTAAAACTGGGCGGCAAGACCGTTTTGGAACATTCCGTACAGACTTTTCACGATAATAAAGGCATAGACGAAATAGTGATTGTGACCGCTCCGGAATATATGGAGCAGGTGAAGGGTCTGGTTCAGAAGAACAGTTGGAGCAAAGTGACGGCTATATTGACCGGCGGCAAAGAGCGTTATGAGTCAAGTCTTGCGGCAGTAGGCCATTTCAGCCACGCCCCCGAAACAATTATGCTCTTCCATGATGCCGCACGTCCGCTCGTATCAAAGCGCATAATAGACGATGCCCTGAAGGCTATGGAGAGTTTCGATGCCATTGATGTGGCCATTCCTGCAGTTGACACAATAGTACAGTGTGACAGCAAAGGAACCTGTATGACCGCGATTCAGGACCGCAGCCTTCTGTGGCACATGCAGACTCCGCAGGGGTTTCGTCAGAAGACCATAGCCGAAGCCTACCGTATTGCGCTGAAAGACGCCCGGTTCAACACTACCGACGACTGCGGCACCGTGCTGCGTTACCTGCCCGAAGTAAAAGTAGGTATAGTGCCCGGAAGTAAGGAGAATATCAAGCTGACCTACGCTGACGACCTCTCCTTATTAAAGTTCCTGCTATCAAAGAGAGAACGGTAGCATACATAATCCCCACAAATATTCCGGAGAGTATATCGCCCTTCCTGACACTTTCGGGACGGAACTCGAAACGTATCTCATGCTCTCCTGCAGGAATATTCAATGCCCTCAGAAGATAGTTTACACGGAATATCTCGGCCTTCTCGCCATCAATATAGGCCTTCCATCCATGTGGATAGTAGATTTCGGAGAACACCGCCGTTCCATCGACCGATGATGAGGAACTGTAGGTCAGGACATCGGGTGCATAAGTGTTGAGTCTGACGGTTGCCGAAGCGTCATGACCCGGTTTGAAGCCGCTCACGAAATCCGAAAACTCCCGGTCCAGCACAGCCGTGTTCCTCAGGTTTATCTCTCCAAGTGCAGCACACTCCTCAACCGGACCGCCAACCACTACAATGGAATCGACAAACCAGGCGTTACCCATAGCATTGGGATTACGTAAAGGGAGAGGTCTGCCGTCATCATCGGCCGTTATTATATATTTTCCGTTGAGCATGCTCACTATATTCAAATCGAATTTTGAAAGATACTGATCTATTATATCCTGATAGCGGCGCAGTTTGGCGGCGCTGTATCCTCCCAGCGACTTGAGGTAGTACGAAGTACGGGCATCGTTGAAGGTGTTGGTAGTAAGATTGATCACACGGTAATGCGGATCGGGGTCATCCAATATGGCCTTCTCATAGGACTGCATTGCAAAGCTGCTTTGGTTCTGTTTGGGAGTGACATAGTTGCTGTCGTTAAGGAAGCGTCTGTCAACAGGCCACATATCCAGCAGCACAATAGCACCCAATGCAATAAACATTGCCCTCTCTCTTATCTTTCTGTTGGAATAGAGCCATACCACGCCGGCAGTGAGCAGGACAAAGAGCAGCGAACGGAACGAATCGTTACGGAGAATGGAGGCGCGCTGCTCAATCAGCGCCGCATAGAGCCATTCCGGCCAGGCATTCTGAATGGCGGCATCATAGGACGATGTGAATGAGAGGATGGAACCGCCGAAGAGGGCCAGAATCAGACATATTCCTCCCGTCACCCCCGCCGCAATATATATGCTTCGGTTAAGTCTCTCCTTCTCCACTCTGTTATCCATGATCTGCTTTATGGCAAGGAATCCCAGCAGCGGCATAGTGATTTCGGCAACAATCAGGATTGAAGAGACCGAACGGAACTTATCGTACAGCGGGAACCAGTTGAAAAAGAATTCGGTAAGCCCCATCCAGTTCTTGCCCCATGAGAGTGCAAAAGAGAAGAAGGTAGCTATAAGCAGACCCCATTTATATGGTCCTCTGACTATGAGCAGGCCCAGCAAAAAGAGGAAACAGACTGCGGCACCGGCATAGACCGAACCGACTGTAAAGGGCTGCTCCCCCCAGTAGGTCGGAGCGGATTCGGCAATCTGCCCGGCATCGGATTTCGGTACGCCGTTCTTTACCATAGTCTTATAGAGCACGGACTCCGTACCTACATTATTGCTCGAGGCTGTTCCCATATAGCCCGGAATAAGGAATGTCAGGGATTCGTCAATACCGTAACTCCAGGCTGTGGCATAATCCAGGTTCAGCCCGCTGGTTTTATTGGCATCGGAATCCGATGTCAACTCGGAATGGCCGCCCCGCATCGTCTCGGCGGCATACTCCTGGTTTGCGAAGATGTTGGCGCTGCCCGTTCCCAGACCAACTATGACGGAACCGACAAAAAGGGCTGTGGCAATGGCCAGGTCCTTATACCTCTTTTCTTTTACATGGATAATTATTTCGGTTAGGAAAAGTACTCCTATGAGCATGAACATGTAGTAGGCCATTTGAGGATGGGGCGAAAATCCCATAGCCGTAAATATCATGGTCAGGGCTACACCCCACCCGTACTTTTTTTTGAAAATCAGATAGAAACCGGCCAGTACCACCGACATCATGGCAATTGACCATGCCTTACCGTTATGTCCGGCCGCCTCGATTATGAAGAAATAAGAGGAGAATCCCGTAGCCAGCGCCCCCACTATCGAGAGCCATTTGTCAACTTTGAAAGCTCTTAACAGCNNAAGAACATAAGAAAGACCAGATGCATATCCGTTGACGAGGGAT
Source organism: Bacteroidales bacterium UBA2559 (assembly GCA_002340405.1). Classification (GTDB taxonomy): domain Bacteria; phylum Bacteroidota; class Bacteroidia; order Bacteroidales; family Bacteroidaceae; genus Colenecus. The sequence continues at coordinate 4,027 of DDLZ01000039.1, read as the reverse complement.
GGCATATCTTCAAAAGCGGTTTCATAAGTTTTGCCGACAGGTATTTGCCGCCGCCTATCTGGTAGTTGGGCATTCCGGCAAACATGGAACCCGTCCACCACGTATAGTTTCCGGTATCCTTATGGTACTGTCTAGCCTCCTGTACGGCCGAAAGAGCCTGAACATCATCACTCGTATGGATGACTTTCCCCTGAAATACCGGAAGACAGTAAAGTGACGATATGATGGCAAAGAGTACCAGAGCCACAATATAGGGCAGATATTTTTTGTAGTTGTTTTTATCCATAGTTATTGGGATTACATGTGGTTTTGTTGTGCGAAAATACTATTTTTGCTTTATAAAACCCCTTTATAAGTTATGAAAATAGTGATTTTAGGCACGGCATGGCCATACAGAGGCGGACTGGCTATTTACAATGAGCGCCTTGCACGTGAATTTTCGGCTGAAAACGACAACGTTACCATACATACTTTTTCTCTGCAGTATCCTTCTTTTCTCTTCCCCGGAAAAACGCAGTATTCATCGGAACCGGAGCCGACCGACCTCAATATCATACGGAGCCTTAATTCGGTAAACCCGTTTAACTGGATAAAGACAGGGCGTACCATAAGAGAGATGAAGCCCGATATTCTGATTATCAAGTTCTGGCTGCCTTTCATGGCTCCCGCTCTCGGCAAGGTGGCCCGTATTGTACGCAGGAACGGTAAAACGCGTGTCGTCTCCATTCTGGACAACATAATCCCGCATGAGCGCCGTCCGGGCGACCGTCTGCTGAGCAGATATTTCACCCGCTCGGTTGACGGTTTTGTGGCAATGTCCGAATCGGTTCTGGAAGATCTTGGACAGTTCGACACCGCTAAGCCGCGCGTCTTCTGCCCCCATCCGCTATACGACAATTTCGGCCCCAAGGCCACACGCGAGGAGTCGCTCAGCTTCCTCGGGCTGGATCCCTCGAAGCGTTATATGCTCTTCTTCGGGCTGATACGCGACTACAAGGGGCTGGATCTGATACTCAGGGCATATGCCGACAGCCGCTTTCGAAAAATGGAGGTACGGCTTATAGTGGCAGGCGAGGTCTACAGCGGTTCGGAAAAATACTTCGAACTTGAAAAGGAGCTGGGGCTTGAAGGCCTTGTGGTCTGGAAGAGCGATTTTGTGCCCGACAGTGAGGTAAAGTACTGTTTCGGTGCAGCCGACATAATAGTCCAACCCTACAAATCGGCCACACAAAGCGGTGTGACCCAGATAGCATATCACTTTGAGAAACCTATGCTGGTAACCGATGTAGGCGGTCTGGCCGAGATTGTGCCCCACGGAAGCGTAGGCTATGTGGTAAAGCCGGACATGGATGAGATAGCCGATGCCCTGACAGATTTTTTCAAAAACAACCGTCAGGAAGAGTTTACCGAAGGAATTTTAAAGGAGAAGAAGAAATACTCCTGGTCAAATATGACCAGATCGGTCAGAAAAGCCGCCGAATAGCAGAGCTCCACATATAGGAACCGGCATCACTCCCACCGGAGAAAGTGCATCCCGCAATTTTGTGCAAACCGCCGGTCCGACAGCTGGTCGCCTATCATAAGCGAGCGGTCCAGTCTTACATCGGGGAACTCCTCTGCTGCCTTAAGAGCCATTCCGGGATTGGGTTTACGCATAGGGTCGCTGTCGTCAACGGCTGTAGAAAAGTATATGCGGTCTATTCGGCCTCCTGCCCGGGATATTGTATCCATCATACGGGAATGTATCTCCTCGAGCTGCTCCACCGACATCAGTCCGCGGCCTACTCCGCGCTGGTTGGTAACTATGAATATATGGCGGAAACGGCTTGAATAGCGGCCTATGAAATCCCGGAACCCCTCGTTGAAGCGGAACTCGTCCCAGCTCTTTACATAGTTGCCGGGGAGCCATACGTTTACCACTCCGTCACGGTCCAGAAAGAGCGTGTCACATTTCTCAATAAGCGGTTCGGGAATAGTCATGACGTTTTCAGATATTTGCCGGAAGAAAAGTCTGCGCCAGGGCGTAATCTTCAGGTATTCCTATATCTATGAAAGGGCCGTCGCTCACAAATCCGTAGAGGCTTTTTTCGCGCGACATGGGCTCCAGTATCTCCTTCTCGAACGAGAAGCGGTGCGGTCTGCCTTCAAACAGTCCGGCGCGCGGGTCAATGCAGTAAACGCCGCCGTTTATCAGACCCCTGTCACACCATCCTTTCTCATTGAAGGAGACAATTCTGCCGTCATCGGCCAGCGTGACCGAACCGTAACGGTCAAAAGCGGTCATGGGTTTTAAAGCCACCGCCAGCGGGGTGTCTTTCCGTTTGCTGAATGCTATGAAGGAGTTCAGGTCAACATCGAAAAAGGTGTCACCGTTAAGCACTATGGCACGGTCGGCTTTGACTTTCGACATGGCCAGTCTCATTCCCCCGCCGGTGCCGAGCGGAGTCTCTTCGATAACCCAATCGATGGAGAGCGAACTGAAACGGCTGTCCGACTCAATCCAATCGGTGACAGCATGACTCTTATAACCCAGAGAGAGTACAATACTGCCCACATTATCATATTTTTCGAGCCATTGCAGGATCCAGGCTAAAAAGGGACGGCCTGCGACCGGAGCCATGCACTTAGGCAGATCGCTCACCACGCTGCGCAGCCGTGTGCCCAGTCCCCCTGCCAGAATTACAACATCGAACATTTGCTCTCTCCAAAAAGGTTCTCTTCGACTATGGCACAGATTATATGGCCTATCAGAATATGCGACTCCTGTATGCGGGGAGTAGAATCCGAAGGCACCTTTATGCAGAGGTCGGCAAGAGTATCCATGGGAGAGGGTTTGCTGCCGGTCAAAGCAATCGACTCAATGCCTTTTTCACGACAGACCTTAAAGGCCTCGATTATATTCTCCGATTTTCCCGATGTGGAGATGCCTATAAAGACATCGCCTCTTACACCCTGAGCCTGCACCTGACGGGCAAACAGATATTTGAATCCTATGTCATTTCCGATGGCTGTCATAACCGAAGTGTCGGTGCTAAGAGAGTGTGCGGGGATACCCGGACGGTCAAAGTAGAACTTGTTTACAAGCTCGCCTGCCAGATGCTGGGCATCGGCTGCCGATCCGCCGTTCCCGGCCAAAAGAGCGCTGTGACCCTCTTTATAGGCGCGTGTCAGCATCCGGGCCGCCTGCTCAATCTGCGCCAGCAGATCTGCATTGTCCAGAATGGCCTGTTTGGTCGCTATTGAGCGGATTATCTCTTCTTTTATACTTATCATAACTGTTTCAATCATATATTTTCCAGCCGTGAGTTCCCTCTTCGCTGAAATTAAAACCTACCACCTGACCGGGCATGCTGTTCAGAGCATTTATCACAAGACGCCGTTTTACGGGATCGGTCATAAAAATAATGAATCCGCCGCCGCCCGCTCCGCTCACCTTTCCGGCTGTGGCGCCGGCAGCGAAAGCCGTTTCGAAGGCCTCCTGGATCATGGGATTGCTTATGGCCGAAGCCATCTTCTTCTTGTCCTCCCAGGCCTGACCCAAAATCCGGGCAAACCCTTCGATGTTACCCTCCAGCAGAGCTCTTTTCATATCAATCGCGCTCTGACGTATGCGGTGCATGGCCTCAATGGCCCGGACATTGCCGCTGCTGGTATTCTTCTGCTGCTCCTCAATAATGGCTGCCGATGAGCGGGAGGCTCCCGTATAGTAGAGCACTATCGATGATTCCAACTCATCGACTATCCAGCGCTTGACACGCAGAGGATTGACTATCACATTGCCGCCGGTAAGGAACTCCATGAAATTGAAACCGCCGAAGGCAGCGGCATACTGATCCTGCTTGCCGCCGCTGAGTGCCAGGTCGATCCGCTCGATCTGATAAGCCAGATGGGCTATTTCATAGTCGCCCATAGGCAGGTTATACCACTCGACAAAAGCCCTGAGTATGCAGACCACCATAGTGGATGACGAACCCAGACCGCTGCCGGCGGGAGCATCGGAATAGGTGGTTATACGGCATGCCCTGGG
>DDLZ01000152.1:10084-11007 GCA_002340405.1 Bacteroidales bacterium UBA2559 | reverse complement strand
AAGAGGATTATTGATGCAGCTATCAAAGATCCATTGCTTATAGACTGGGATCAAACCTGGTCCACTGCAGCTCTTATCTATAGGGAAAATTTCTATGCCGAGACCATTAATTTCAACACTGGGGCAAGGACTGACACAGTAGCCATGTATGACTATCTTGTCAAGTGGTACGAGTACACGATAATCGCAGACTCGATACAACGTAACCCCTCTGATCCCAAAGTCAAACCTAGCAATGAAGCCCGCAACAAACATGCTGAATCGATTAATAGCACTCTCTCAATGCTTGTAAACGGCGGCATTTTCTTCTTCAACAACCGCGCCGATTTCAACAAATCGTATGAGCTATTTGATATGTTTTACGTTATGGCTGAAGCTGACATAATCAAAGACTATGTTTCACAACGTCCTGAGTTTGAGGAAGACAAAATCAAATTTGCATATTTCCCTGCATTGGCAGCATACAGGCTGGAGAATTGGGAAAACGTCCTCAAATATGGCGAACTTGCCATGAAGGATATAGGACTGGCCGAGGACGACCATAACGGCGAACTTGCAACTGAGATTGTCTGCGAGGCTTACGGCAATCTGGGAGATACCGTCAATTGGCTTAAAACCCTGAAAGAAGGTATGCTTCTATATCCTAGCGTTGACTACTATTACAACAAGCTTCTGAACTATTACAATGACAGGAACAACATGGAAGAACTAGCAGAATTCGTTAGCGAGATGATTGAACAGGATCCTGAAAAGGCCTATAACTATTATGTTCTTGGATATATACATCAGAAGGCCGGAGAATATACACAAGCTCAGGATTACTACAAGACTGCCATTGAGAAGGATGCCACTCTGACTGACGCATATAACAACTTAGGACTTAGCTATCTTGAGGAGGCGGAAGTATTCTGGAATGCCAACGA
>DDLZ01000152.1:6100-9899 GCA_002340405.1 Bacteroidales bacterium UBA2559 | reverse complement strand
GTTCTTGATTCTGCCAGTATCTCAAGTGCACGGTCCAGAACTGTCGTATCATCGATAACTACAATACCTCCCTGAGGTCCCGGTTCAATATGAAAACCTACTGCAGAGCCCATTTTATAATCGGTTCCTCCGAAAAAGTTTCTGACTGTGGCTACTTCCATATTCAACTCTTTTGCTATACGATGCATACTGCCTTCAGGCAACTGAGCCTTGATCCGACGAAGCTCATCAAATGTAATTAGTCTAGTCATATAAGTATTATATTTATCTGTAATTAATCATTTTCAATCAAATATAGGATTCTCAGAGCTGTTTGTTACCAAATCATACAGGAGCTTATCAGGATAACTATGTATGTACCTGATAAGACAGACAAAAATGAATGGATATCTTTCCTGAGAAATCCGGTTTTCGTATAAAGCACAGAATCTCTAAAAGGGACCTTGCGCTTACGTATGAGAAAAGTGTAAATAAGATATAAAAGCGAGCCGACAATAATACCGAAAATTGCGCCCACAACTATATCACCTAAAAAATGGACACCCAAATAGACCCTTATATACGAGTTCAACGCTGCCCATATACCAACAGAAACGTTAAACCACGTGTCACGTACCAACCACATGAATAGCGTCGCCAAACCGAAAGAATTGGCGGCATGTCCTGAAAAAAAACCATAAAGTCCTCCACTATAACCATTTACGGTATCTATCATATTGATAAGATGTGGATCATGTGTAGGTCTTAGCCTGTGAAAGAACGGTTTACAAAACGATGATGAGACTTGATCGCAAATCAGAACGGTTAACACCACCATGAACAACACAAGAATAAGCCTTTGCGGTATTATATTCCTTAGAATCAAAAAGATTGCTGCAAGTGCCAATGGTATCCAGATATAGATTGAAGTGAATATTCCGGCCACACTATCCAAAAAGAGAGAGTCACTGCCATTGATTGAAAGCGTGACCATTCTGTCTATCTCTATGAGACTCTGCAACAATTCAGTCATTCATTCCATTTATTTATATCCTAAATGATTTCCATTACTTTCTGTAACACCCAACCCGTATTACCATCTTCCAGCCTTATTTGAACCCACTCTTTCATTGAATTGTCTAATATGTCAACCTTACGGCCTTCATGGATAATAAACAGGTCCGTTCCACTTTCACTGGGAGTACTTTTCACTGTCACACTGGGCGAAACTATTATCGCTGTGTCACGATGTGTGATGTTGTTCTTCTGTGTTGAAGCGAAGATAAAGGATAAAACGGAAAATACAAAGAAAATAACCCCAAAAGAGAAAGATAATTTCCTGACAGAGACTTTTCCGGTTAAAACAGAAAGCCCCAACAAAACTGTAGCAATCAAGAAAAGCGTCAGCGTAAGAATAGCCCATGTATTGAGATCAAGCGCTGCAACCAGCTTTTTAAACCAGACAACGAAGAAAAGCTGATTCTTAGGCGTTACCTTATCTACGGTTTTTGTACGGGCAAGCTCCAGATTGAACTTCACATCGGGGTCAGACGGGTCAAGAAGATAGGCTCGCTCATACCAAAGTATAGCCTGAGCAATCTCGTCCAGTTTAAAATACGAATTACCTAAATTCATGTAGAGTGTGGCCGATACACCCTGAGCCTCTATCACATTCTTATAAATGTTGATAGCTGTCAAATAGTCACCTTGAATATAGGCGCTGTCAGCATCGGACAGGGACATCTGTCTTACGCTTGCAGAATCCTGTTGTTGGCCCAGATAAATAACACTGGTCTCATCCTCCTGCTCCTGTGCAACAAGTGTCATAACAGGAGCCATAATCATTAACGCCAGAAATATTTTTTTCATAATCAGTCTCTCTCTATTTGATGATGTTTTCCAATTCTCCTATAGTGTTGGCAGCCTCTTCATACATACGATCCATACGCCCGGTGTCATCGCCCGGAGCATATCTGACAAACTCACAATCATCAAGCAGCCGTTTTACCCGTTCTATAAGTTCATCGGACACACTCTTTTTCCCTAATTCTTCTATAATACTCTGCTTTGAGAGATTGGCAACCGGAATAACCAATTTATCACTCAGGTAACCGTAAACTGCACGAAGTATCTCATCATAGAACTTATCCTTGTTGCCGTCATTCATAAGCTTGCGGGCAACTTTCAGGCGCTTGGCAGCCACAGAACTGGCCTTTTTAATCCTTACTCTGGTAATATTGGCGTTATCCGATATCCTTTTGCGTAAAATAATTACCAAAACAAAAAGAAGAACTGCCGGCAACGACAAAAGGATCCAGAAAACAGCTGAACCGAAAAACATATCGTTCACATTGCTGAGTTTGCCGCCTGTAGTGCGAAAACGGACATCCTGTCCAACAAATTTCAGGTCCTCCTTACTCACATACGACATGGATACGTGAGATTCACCACCTTGGCCTTTGGCAACATTCAGAGTATAACCATCGGTCAAAAGAGTCTTGTATGAGCCGCTTTTGATGTCAAAATACTGAAACTCTAATGGCGGTATATTATATTCACCGGCATGACGCGGTATAAAAAGATATTCGAAAACCTTGTTTCCGGTCTGACGCCCATTTTTTATGGTATATTTATTATCAACTTTAGGATCATAAATATCAAAATCCTGAGGAAGAGTCAGATTAGGAGTCATGACAAGCTTTAGATTGCCGGTTCCTGAAAGAACAACATTAATCGTAACAGCATCATTAGCTGTTATATCAGTCGCACTTATTGTTGAACTTATTGTAAACTCCCCTACTCCACCATAAAAATTTTTTGACTTTCCGGAAGGTAAAGGTTTGACATTTATAGCTATCCTTCTGGTAGTCAGATCTCTTTTTATGTCGATATATCTGTTGGAATTATAGAAAAAATCAAAAATATCATTGGTACTGCTCCTGACAGGTTGTGATATCACACCTTCAAATGTAGTAGATGGAATCTCCAGTTCACCCGACTGTTGCGGGAACAGAACATACTGTGACCAGATAACAGTTTTATAGTTGCGGCCGTTATAATGCTCAAGCTGAAATTCTTTATTACGCGGCAATTCAACCTCCTGAACATGAAAATTTTTGAGGTCCGGCATCCTGTTGCTCAGGCTTGTAAGATTGAGCGAGGGTGAACAATAGACCTTAAATGTCAGCAGTACAGCCTCTTGTTCATACAATGAGGTCTTATCGACAGTTGCAAGCATGAACAGATCATCGCTGCTTATTTCATCGGGTGTCTGTTGTCCGCTTTGCGAAGATCCGCCGGACTGGCTGCTGCTGCTACTCTGACCGGATTGTTGCCTGCTCTGCGGCTGGGAACTGTCCGGGGGCAGAGCTTTGATTGTCAATCCGTTTGAGGTGTAGTTCTTATCTCCTACGGTTACTGTCGCCCCTTCAATAGTGTAGTCACCCTCCTCCTCGGCAACGACAATGAAAGTATAAGAGACCGACGCTGTTGTGGTCATCTGTCCGTTAACATATGTCATGCCCTGTGATGTTGATGTACTGGGACCGGCAAGAACAGAGAGTCCTTTCATATCCGGAGCCCTGAATTGCTTGGGATTGGCACTGTTAACTCTGTATGTTATCCTGAAACGTTCACCGCGCACCACAGCCTGAGGGGCCTGGGCGGTAAATGTGACCTCATCATCGGCATAAACATAGGTACCGGTCGTTACCAGAATGACGACCGTAAAAAGTAGTTTTGTTATCTTCTCGAATATTTTCATACTATTACCAATCTTTATCCAACTCCTGTTTAGGTTGTACCTGCAGCATTCGCTGAA